>SVLF01000122.1 GCA_015068085.1 Oscillospiraceae bacterium | reverse complement strand
CCCCTTACTGTCCACTAATGCTTCCCACGCACTATTTGCTCCTTCGTCAACGAAAATAAGAAAATATTCTCCCTTTTCCGTTATGTTAACTGTAAGAAGCTCTTTTGATGCGCTCTTTTCACTGCCCCACATATCAACCGTTCCGATACAGCTCGCATCTGAAACCTTTTCTTCCAGATATTCACTAAGGAGAGCATTCACAGCATCCGCACTCCATTCCGAAAAAGAGTCAGCCTCGTTTTTCTTTACAAGGTATATGTTATATATCGGAGAGCTGGTTTTAGGCGTATAATAAAGCGTCGGTATGAAGGTTCCGGTTTCGTTAATCTCAAGAACCATTGCCGCCGAAAGAAGGTCATTTTCCTGACCATTTCCAGAAACTCTGCCAGTTGCGCTGTTCCAAAAAAGACTGTCTTTATACAGCTGTGCAGTTACTGCCCAACTGAACCCGGCAGCGCTCCACGCGTTATGATCGCTGTACATATTTCTGCTTTGGGTTTTCGTAATTAGATCCCCTTTTTGAAATGATGTATTGTTCTGTGCTCCGTTCTCATCTGCATATGCGTTAAAACTAAACACATACTCGATTTTTTTCGTTTCCGCCCCTGCTCCGAAAGCCGTGGGCATAAGCGTAGCAATAATTGCAATTGCCAGAATGATTGATAATAACTTTTTCATACATTTTTCTCCTCTCAAAAATAGGTAGTGTCAAATTGACACCCCGTTTTTATATTTTAACTTACGTTAAAACCTTGAATTTTCAGGGGGGTGTGAAGATTTTAACATCAAAGTATAGCAAATCGTATTCGTATGAAGATTGGTTTTCAATCTTTCACCCCAATATGCGTATAACATAAGCCGCAATAGTTTTTGCGTAATTTACAAGCTTATCGCACAGCATATATTCGTTTGGCTGATGCGCACCACCCTCTTTGCTGAAATCACGTCCTGCGCCGAATGCAAAGGCATACGAGCTTCCGTATTTTGAGATGACAGAGAGGTCTGAAAGGCACGAGCCGCAAACGCGAAGTTCTTCTCCCGTAGCCTCACGCGAGGCCGCAAGCATATTCGTTATATCCTCGCTATCCGGAGTGGTATGTACATAGTGGAAAAATCTCGTTTCAGGCACAAATCCGTCTCCGACAATCCCAAGCGGAGCAAGACGCTCTGTCAGAACGGCTTCAAGCTTATGAAGCTCAGCATATATTTCGTCTTTAACCTTGTCGGTATAGAACTGAAAATGTACTTCGCCCTTACCAAGGTCTGCGCCGTGGTTTCCTGCGCGGACGCCCATATAACGCAGAGATGTCTGCGGAATAATTGTTCCCGCATAATACGGATTGGCGTCAAGCTCTTCCCGGCGCTTATCCGCAAAGGTTTCAATCACTTCAAGCACCACCGGAAGTGCCATTGCCGCATTCTTTGCGCTGTCCACCGTTTCCTTTGTATGGAACAGATATTTCAGCTCACCGCCGCCTGAGGCACAATGCCATATCTGTCCTTCGCGTCCATCCATGCTTACAATGCGCTTGCAAGGATATTTCATAACAGCCGCCATTGCACCGTGAGAGCCGCCACGCTCTTCATCGCAATATCCGGCAAAAAGCAAATTCTTTTTTGGAAAGAAGCCTTCTTCCTTTAAGAGCTTTATTATAAAAAGAGCTGTCGCAACTCCATATTTGTCATCACATGAACCCCTGCCGAAAATCTTGCCGTCGCGCACTATTCCCGAAAGCGGATCAAGCTCCCAGCTGTCAAGGTCACCTATGACAACAGTATCAGTATGCGCCATAAGCATAAGCTCATCAACGTTTTCTTCTCCCCGCCAGCGTGCAACTACATTTGGACGGTTCTCAAGATTATGACCGGGGATATAATCGGGATGCTCAGAAAATCCCGGAAGCTCCATTGGCGAATAAACATCGCTTTCCAAACCAAGCTCGCGGCAGAGCTTATCGATATAATTCGCGCATTCCTCTTCATTTCCGCCTGTGCTGAAATTCTCGGAATTTATTTTGACAAGGCTGCTGAGAAGCTCAAAAAGCTCTTCCTTTCTTTCCTCAATCAAACTGCAAATTCGCTTTGTATCCATTATTATCCCTCCCGAAAATTATATTGTACTTTAATGATACACAAGACCAATTCTTAATTCAAGCAGATGTGATGTAAAATGTGAACAACCTTGGTGTAAAATATGTGCCATTTTTTTGTTTGTTGACGAATTTTGCTCAATGCTGTATAATTAGATAAAGGAAAGTGAGGCGAACCATCGTGGATAAACCCGTTTATATAGGTCTGAGACCTTATCTCCAGAAAATCAACTTTTCAATAGGCTCGCTCTGCCACCGGCAGAAGGATCTCTTTCATATGCATAACTATGTTCAGATATGGTATGTCCTGTCCGGAACGCTTACTCATACCATCGGTGATGAAACCCACCATTTGACTACCGGCACATGCGTAGCCGTGCCTCCGCACGTTATTCATAATATCGACACTACAGCTTCAGAGGATACGCCAATCGCAATATCAATGACCTTCAACGATGTTTTTCTTACCTCACGCGGATACACCTTCTGCTCGTATTTCGACAAGCATATAATATTCGATAAATACCAAATTCCCTATTTTTATAAATTTTCAGATGAGCAGAAGGCAACGGCAGATTCCCTTGTCCGTGCAATGCTTTCGAAGTTCACATCAACCCCACAAACGCCATTTGATGAATTGAGCCTTCTTCTTGCAGATTTTTTGAGACTTACGTGCATAAAACGCGAAGATTCCCGTATTACAGCCCGTTTTTTGGAACAGGTAAGCTCCATTAACAAGGCCGTTGCATTTTTAGAGACACACTATGCAGAAAAGGTTACACTGAGTGACTTATGCTCGCTTACTGCAATGACTCATCCCGGCTTTACCAAAAAATTCAGGCAGTTTACCGGATTTACTTCAATGGAATATCTCCACATTCTTCGCCTGTCGCATGCAAGACGTCTTCTGACCTTTACCGACGATACTCTGAGCAAAATTGCCGAAGCCGTTGGTTTTTACGACAAGTCCCGGCTGATACACGCATTCCGCGAATACTATGCTCTTTCTCCCACCGAATTCCGCGAGCAAAGCCGTAGCCGTGCCTACACACTCGATTTCAACGCGAAACCGCGCTTAGACAGAATAAACAGTATTTTGCAGGCACTTGAACAAAATACCGATATGCTTACATAGAGGCTACGACAAAACGTATTTTGATGTAATGTTTTTTCTTTAAATATACCCCCTTTTCTCTTGACATTCGGGGTATATTTTGGTAGTATTATGGTGGTAAAAGTCATTCACACGCGGCAGCATATTTTGCCGCGAAAACTCAACTTACATAAGGAGCGTATTGTTATGAACAAGGCAATTATGCACATCAACTACGGCGAGCTTACCTACAACTCATACGGAAAAAAAACCATCGATGAAATCTGCAAGCAGGCAGCGGATATCGGTTATGACGGAATCGAGTTCCGCGGCAACCCTCCGAAAGAGCTTGCAAGCCTTTCCTTCAAGGAATATGCAACTCAGATTGCAGAAGGAAAGAAGAAATACGGTCTTTCCGAAATTCTTTTCGGCATCGGCGTTCACGGCTGCACAAGTGCCGATAAGGAAGAACGCGCAAAATCCATCGCAGATGCAATTGAAAAGGTAAAAATTGCAAACGAGCTTTGCGGAACAACCATTTGCAACACATTCGGTTCAAACGTACGTTCCTCTATCACAACCGCACCGCCCGCAGCTTATGAATTCCACGGCAGCGCTGCTGCAACGCAGGAGCAGTGGGATCTTACCGTTGATGCATTCCAGCAGGTTGGCCGCGAGCTTGAGAAAATCGGTGTCAAATTCGGTTTTGAAACACATATGAACTACATCCACGACCTTCCGGCACCGGCAAAGAAGCTCGTCGATCTCATCGACAGCCCGGTTATCGGTATCAACATGGACTACGGCAACACTGCATACTTCCCTGTTCGTCCGTCAGTTGAAGAGACAATCGACATCTACGGCGACAAGCTTTTCTACACTCACCTCAAGAACTCTTCTCCTGTTCCGGGTTCCGGTCTCCGTATGGCAACAGGTCTCGGTGACGGCGAGATAAACCACAGAACCTACCTTGCAAAGCTTCGCGAAGTCGGCTTTGCGGGACCGATAGGTATCGAAGCTCCTCGCGGCGGCGACAGAGTCTGGTTTGCTCAGCAGGATCTTAACTATTTCAAATCCGTTATGGCATCCCTTTAATAATGAACATTCAGATTTACGGTGCAAAATCCTGCTTTGATACAAAAAAAGCAGAACGGTACTTTAAAGAGCGAAGAATTAAATTCCAGGCAATAGATCTTCCCCGCTTCGGGCTTTCGCCCAAGGAGTTTGACCTTGTTATGTCAAAGGTCGGCTTAGAGGCGATGATAAACAAAAAGGCAAAAGGATATGACTCAAGCTTTATTGAATATATGGCAAGCGACGAGGATAAAGCAGACAAGCTTTTTGATAATCCGGAGCTCATTTCTACTCCCATTGTAAGAAACGGCAGAGAAATAACCGTCGGCTATTGCCCCGACATATGGAAATCCTGGGAATAATGCTGTTTTAAATCCCCGCCTGACGGCGGGGATTAAATATAAAATAAAAGATAAGAGATAAAAGAGAACAGATAATAGATAATGAACAAAACGCTTCGCGTTTTGAATTTATAATATATTGTTTTGTGCCTTTAACGCAGTGAAAGGAATGGTTATAAAGATGAAAATAAGCTGTTGCGTGTTCGACCTTGATGGAACGCTTCTCACATCACAAAATATAATTTCGGAAACGGATAAGAAAACACTCCGGAACTTAAGCAAAAAGGGCATAAAAATCATCATCGCTACCGGCCGCTCGGATTTGCAGATACGCGAATATGTTCATTCGCTCGGTGTTGCAGATCCGGTTATAACCTGCAACGGCGGACAGATAGTAAACATCGCAACAAGCGAGGTGCTTCACCGCAGATTTTTACGCGCAGAGGACGCAAAGCAGATAATCGAAACTGCAGACAAGGAAGGCATAGATTATCTTTTTTACACTCCCGAATACGTATACCACGCTTATTCCAGCGAACGTGTAAAGTTTTTTATGGCATACAACAAAACGGCACCGGAGGAGTTTAAGGTTCCGATACGAGAGGTATCCGAATACCCTGCAGATGATAAGTTCTCAAATATCGTAAAAATTCTCATACACGATGATACCGCGCGTATTCCCGAATTTGAGCAGAGATTCAACACTGACAACACGCTCACGATTGTTTCATCCGGCAAAAGCTTAATCGACATAATGCCGGACAACACAACAAAAGGAAACGGAATAAAGGTTCTTGCCAAAAAGCTTGGTATTCCCGTTTCCGAGGTTGCGGCTTTCGGCGACAGCATGAATGACGAAGCA
>SVLF01000029.1 GCA_015068085.1 Oscillospiraceae bacterium | reverse complement strand
ATGTCATACCATCCGGGCTCGGTTGTTTTCATATCAACCTCAATTGTCCACTGCGCTTCTTTCGGTGTACTGTGAGTAATCCACGACTGCTTCGCCGTCTGGATGTACAAAAGGTTAATTTTTACACCATTAAAATTTCTTGCAGTTTGCTGTCCCTTAGTCGTGGTAGTTTCACTCTCAACCGCTGCAAAGCCCTCACCTTCCACTTTAGCCGGAGGTGTGCAATCAGCAGTTTTAAGCCCCGTTATCTCTGCCGTTGTAAAATCAACCGTTACCTCACCGACCACTGTTGCAAGCGCAAAGCTTGGCATGAGCGACGCAACAAGGCACAGCGCCACCAAAAGCACTCCTGTTCTTTTCATAAATTTTTTCATGTATTTTTCCTCCTCTGAAATGGTTCTTAAAACCATCGTAAAATTTTATAAACTGATTGTAACACAACGCAACACGCAATCTTATCATATTTTATGTTTTTTACCGGTAATGTTTTCATTTTCAAAGCTTTGCCGAAACATAAAATATGATAAGATCCCAAGATACTCCATGGTATAATAAACTCACAGCGCAAATCCAACACCTTGCATCGCAAGCCATTGGACGCTTGAAAGAACATTATACCGGAGGTAATTTTGAATGAAAAAAATAATTAACGGCTCTCCCATGTGGGCAACCCTTCTTCATTTAGGTACAAATATGTGGGGAAGAAAGGGAGAATATCATCCGACTCCGTATTCCGACACACTGAAAACGGATATGAAGCTCTGGCGGCAACTAACCTCCGAGCTTCCGAAGCACGGCTTTAACACCGTCCTTATTGATATGGGCGAGGCTGTGAAGCTTGAGTCGCACCCCGAGCTTGCAGTTACCGGAAGTCTTGATAAAAAAGAATTTGCAGAGGAGCTTGCACGTCTTCGTTCGCTCGGGCTTACCCCACTACCGAAGTTCAATTTTTCAAACGCTCATAATGCATGGCTTCAGGATTATGCCCTTATGGTCGGCACCGAAACCTATAACAAGGTCTGCCGTGATGTTGTTGAAGAAACTATTGATATTTTTAATAAGCCCGAATTTTTCCACCTCGGTCTTGAAGAGGAAAACCAGTATCAGGAATATTTTGATGTTAAGGTAATGCGCTCACCGAATAAAAAAACGGAGGATGCAAAGGCGCTCTTCAAAGTATGCTTTGACAACGGTGTCCGTCCGTGGATGTGGGTTGATTTCAAAAGCGTTGAGGATTTCGGCGGCGAAGAAGCGTTCCGCAAGAACATTTCAAAGGATGTTCTTATGTCAAATTACCATTACGGGCTTGTTCATGAGGATATTCCGTGGGTGCGTTTTTACCGCACTCTTGAGGAATGGGGATATGACCAGGTTCCCACCTGTTCTACATACACAATGAGCAGTAACGACAGATGGACAATGGCATACTGCAAAGAGCACTTAACCAACACCCTTTGCGGATATATGACTGCTTCGTGGCTGAAAACCTACCCTCATCTTTACTACGGACATATGCATGATATCTATACCTTCGGATATGCAAAAAAAGAGGTATATCCGGAAGAAAGATAGCTTTTACGTGAATGAACTGTAAAAAAACTCCGGAACGCAAAAAGGCAGTAAAAATAAGTATATCTAAATGATATTTCAATAAACAAACGCCAATTTATGAAGAAAACCCGAAAATTTCGGGTTTTCTCAAATTTTATAGCCTTTTTGCTATGAACAAACTGAACCTCTCGACGTACCTATGTACTACTTCGGGTTCAGTTTGCCCATTCCAAAGTATTTTAACAGTTCCTTTTTTATGCTTTTTTTGCTGTAAAAACACAAATATTTATTGCTGTATATGTTGACATTCTCCCTGATTATTACTATAATTCTATATATAAACCAACTCCGGAGGTGAAGAAATTTGGATAAAATACTTCTGAGCAACACCTTTTCTACCGGTCTCATTCATCCCAGTTATGCCCGTTTTGCGTCTTTCCCGTTGCGGTTCGTTACAAGAAGGGTGACCTATACCTCTGATTTTATATCCGACTATCACTATCACGATTTTCCCCAGGTCTGGTACTGCGAAAAAGGCTCTTACCGCCACCTTATTGATGAAAAATCGGAAATATATGATGCCGGCTCGTTCGTTATCATTCCGCCGGGCGTTTACCACGGATTTGAAATATTTCCGGACCGCGAAACCGTTCTGATTTGCATTGACGGTTCATTTTCCTTTTTCAAGACTTTGCCGGAGCCGTACAGAACCCTCATAATATCCCATCTTTTTCTGTACCGTTTTTCTCTGTCATCAACGCAAACACTCAAAACCGTTATAAATTTCCACGGTGAGGAGAAAGAGCGTTTTGATTCTATTATGAACCTTCTTTGTGCATATGATTATTTTTCATCTTCAAACGATGCAGAAGAAATAAAGGCGCTTCTTATCCAGCTTTTTTCCTTTCCGCAGTTTTCTCTTCCGGATGACAGCCTGCCGCACTACCGTTCCGTTATAGAAAACAAATTAGCACATCTCGTATCCGTCTGCTCCCATCTGCACAAAAACTATTCTCAAAAGATTTATGGTCCGGAGCTTGTCCGGATATCAACACTTTGCCAATCGGAATTTTATAAATATTTCAAGCTTTTCACCGGAACAACACACTCTATTTATCTTCAGATGATACGAATACGCCATGCATTTCATCTTTGTGTGTTCTCCCCCTTTTCTTTTGATTATATCTCCGATATGTGCGGATTCGGCAATATAACATATATGGAAAAGCTTTTAAAAAAATATTACGGTGCTCCGGCGGGAGAACTGCGCAAAAGACACTCAAAAGGCTCTTTTTACGACAAAAACAAATTTTCCACTCATAACTTTGTTTCTCATGAATATGAATTCTTTTAGAATAACACACGAGACTGCGGTAACATACGTTTTTCCGCAGTCTCATTTTTCCGTTTTCTATCTTATTCTTATCAATGCAACTGTGCTTTCCGGAAGCTTTATTTTCAGCTCTCCGCATGAAGGAACGGTGCAGCTCATTTCCTCGGAGAGTGTGCGCTTATCATCAATATAGCTGACAGACAGCGTCTTTTCTCCGCCAAGTCCGCAAAAGCAAACAGAAGCTTCACCATCATTGCTTGAATAATTTGCCGCAAGAATTGCGTAATCTTCGCCATTTTTCGCAGCTGTTGCATACACCTCTCCGTCGGTCTCCGTTTTAATTCTCTCGCCGAGCCCATACAGCTCACCGAATGCCTCAAAGGAATACCACGGAGGGCAAATCGAGCCGTCATTCTGGTCAAGAAGCCCGTTATATTTCCCTGCATAAGAAAAGCAATAATACATTGCCATATCAACGTAATCCGTGTTTTGAAGCAGGCACATAACAGCAGCCGCAAATGCCGCAGCGGTTGCGGAATGCTTTAAGAGAAAGCTCTCACCCTCAGTACCGATGTTCCATTCGTTAAGATGGCTTTCCGTCTTTTCAAAGCCGTATTTATCGAGCGTCTCGCGCGCATATTTTGCGTGGGCCGCAAGCTCATTTATATCACTTGTGTATATGTGCCATGAATAAAAATCAAGCGGACAATCGTTTTTCTTTACATATTCAAGAAAATCCGTAAAGAACGGGATAAACTCGTTGTAAGAATCCGGAATGTCAGTTCTGGTCAGCGTATAAAAGCCGCATCCGCCGTATCCACCGATTTTCAGCTTTGGAAAGCGTTGTTTTAAATGCTTTGACGTAATCCTGTAAAGCTCATAGAACTCTTCTTTGGTTCCGGTCCACTGCGATTTTCCGAACTCATTGCCCGGGTTTTCCGGCTCGTTCCATATCTCCCAATATGTAATATTATAATGAAAGCCGTTTGCCCAGCCCTCATTGTAATGCATTACAATATGCTCACAAATCCTTGCCCACTTTGCAAAATCGCAAGGCGGAACGGAGGTGTATTTTTTTGATCCCCACTCAATCGTCGTTCCGAGCCTGTAATATGCTTCGCAGCCTGACTTTTGTATAGCCGTTATATATTCATCGGTATAATGAAAATCATAGTTTGCAGGGTCGTTTTCATCCGCGTCAAAATCGCGGAATATATTCGGAACGTCAACAAATCGAGCTCCGCCGTATGCTCCGCAGCAGTCATGAAGTCTGCAAAAAGGAATGTTTCCGGCTTTGAAAAAACGCTCTATGTGCTTTTGCCGAGGTCCCATAGGCGCAGAATACGGAGCGCAGCACATTGAGTGAACGGGTTTAATTTTCCCGACGGTTTCATTGAAATCAACAGTTATTTTATGCATATTCAACCTCTTTTTCTTATCAAAAGCTTTATTGCATATGATAACATAGCTTGCCATATTGTGTTATCATATTTTACATTTCATACCGCCATAATACCAAGTCTGTTGCATGCTTACAAAATTCCAAAGTCAAAACCAGACATCATTTTTGGAACAAACAACAAGCCCACCGTACAGGAAGATGGCCTTCCCGCCCGGTGGGTGTATCTCGTTATATATTATGCGTTTTGCAGCGCCAGTATTTCGTCTTTCGTCGGCATAGCGCGAAGTGCACCCTTGCGGGTTGTTACAATCGACGCCGCGGCATTAGCAAAACGAAGCATTTCGGAAAGCTTTTCCTCCGTCATGCTTTCAATACCGTTTTCAAGCACGAAGTGCAAACACGAACCCATAAATGTATCACCCGCGCCCGTGGTGTCCACGGTATTCTTCTGCACAAACGCCGGAACCTCAACGTATTTTCCGTTGCAGTAAGCGCGGCTGCCGTCACGTCCCATTGAGAAGAGAATAAGCGGGATATTGTATCTGTTCTGAAGAACCTCTATTCCCTTGCCGTAATCCTCTTCACCGGTAAACCAGACAAGCTCGTTGTCGGATATTTTAAGTACATCACAGTATTTCATACCGTAATCAAACGCTGCCTTCGCATCCTCCGGCGACTCCCAGAGCATCTCACGCAGGTTCGGGTCAAACGAGATAATACATCCGTTTTCCTTCGCGCAGGAAAGCGCTTTTTTCGTTGCACTGAGTACCGGCTCATGCGTCATGGAAAGCGTTCCTAGATGGAAAATCCTTGCCGCCTTTATCGCGTCCTCGCTCACCTCATCCGGTGTGAGCATAATGTCTGCACCCGGATTACGGTAGAAAGAAAAGCTTCGGTCTCCCGTCTCATCGTTTTCAACGAACGCAAGAGTTGTCCGCGTATCCTTATCAAGAAGCAAAGACTCTGTGTTTATCGAAAGCGCACGAAGCTCACTCTTAAGCCTTTTTCCGAAGATATCGTCTCCGACCTTTCCGATAAACGCCGTCTTTCTCCCGAGCTTTGCAAGGATTGACAGCACATTGCACGGCGCGCCGCCGGGGCTTGCCTCAAAAGTAAGGTTGCCCTGCTCACTTTTTCCGTTGTTTATAAAGTCAATAAGCAACTCGCCAAGCGCAATAACATCAAATTTTTTCATATAGGCTTTTTATCCTCTTACTTTGTGTTATCCGTGAAGGTTACGTTGTTTTCCTTTGCAAAGCGTGCAAGACCTGACTTATATTCGTCAAAATACTTTTTATTCTGACTTTTCTTGTATACGATAGGCGTTCCCACCTTACCGGAAACAACGGTAATTGTTTCACTCTTCTGCGGAATAATACCGAGAAGCTTGGAATCACTCTCATCAAACTGGATACGGACGATATCCTTTGCCGCAAGCTCTCTGCGAACTACCTTTTTCTGTCCGGGTACCATAAATACGATCTCTGTTTTGTCAAAAAATATTCTTTTCGGTGCCATTGTCATATACCTCTTTTCTGTTTTTTATATTATACACCCGAAATTGTTAATTGTAAATAGCTTTTCAGAACAAACTTATCTGCTCATCAAGTCGTTCATCATCGGTAAGCCTTGCACCTGCCGCCGGAAGCGTGCGCACTCTGTAGCGCGATGCATCCTTTATGCTGGATGCGCCCTCACGGCACGCAAGCTTCACCTTATACTTAGGCTTAAGTTTCATCACCGCAACGCCCTGAGTGCTGCGCGAAGTCTTCGGCGTGAGAAGCGCCGTATGGAAGATAAGCGCACGGTTTTCGGTGGAGTACATAACAAGCTGTTCATCCTCAGAAATTTTGAACACCGCAACAAGCGGGCTCTTATCGGAATACGCACCGGTAAGGCGCTTTCTGTTCGTCTTTGTTTCGTAGGATGAAAGCTCAACACGCGCAACCTTTCCGTTTTCAAAAACGAAAATAAGATGGCTCTTGTAATCACCCGGGTCGCACATAAATACAACCTGTTCTCCCTCGTCCATGCCGAGCTTTGCCGGCAGATAGTCCCCGAGCACGCTCGCCTTTGTGTCTGCAAAATCCGCAACATGAACCTTGTATACCTGGCACTTGTCGGTAAAGAACAGAAGCTCACCGCGGTTTGTCATCTCAAACGTATCACGCAGTCCGTCATTTTCCTTGTATTTCTGTTCACCGCCCATACGGAGAGAGAGCGGAGTTATCTTTTTAAAGTAACCCTCACGCGAGAGGAAAACGTGAACCGGATAATCGGGAGTTGTATCTTCTTCGTTGTATTCCTCAACCTCACTGCCGTAGACAATCTGAGTTTTTCTCGGAGTATCGTACTTTTTGATAATCTCTTCAAGTCCTTTTATGATAACGTTCTTGATTCGAGTCTTGCTTGCAAGGATATCTTCAAGGTCCTCAATCTCCTCTGCCAGCTCGCTCGTCTCTGCCACGCGCTTTAAGATGTATTCCTTGTTTATATTACGAAGCTTAATCTCAGCAACAAACTCCGCCTGAATTTCGTCTATTCCGAAGCCTATCATAAGGTTCGGAACAACTTCACTTTCCTCCTCCGTCTCGCGGATTATGGCAATAGCGCGGTCTATATCAAGAAGAATCTTTTTAAGACCTTTTAATTTGTGGAGCTTGTCTTTTTTGCGCTTAAGCTCTGCAAAGATGCGCCGCTTTACACACTCCGTTCTCCACGCCGTCCATTCGTTTAAAAGCTCGCGAACACCAAGCACCATCGGATTTCCGCCGATAAGAACGTTGAAGTTGCATGCGTAAGAATCCATAAGCGGTGTAAGCTTGAAGAGCTTTTGCATAAGCTTATCCGGGTCTGTTCCGCGCTTTAGCTCTATCGCAAGCTTAAGTCCTTCCTTATCCGACTCATCACGGACATCGGATACCTCACGAAGCTTCCCTGCCTTTGCAAGATCAACAATCTTATCCCTTATTGCTTCAACCGTCGTGGTATACGGGATTTCAAAAACCTCTATAAGGTTATTCGGCTTGTCATATTTCCAGCGGGCACGGAGCTTGAATGAGCCGCGTCCCGTTCTGTAGATATTGTCCATTTCTTCTTTTTCATACACAATCTCAGCACCCGTCGGGAAATCCGGTGCAAGAAGAGTGGATAACAGGTCATGCTCGGGATTGCGTATAAGCTCTATCGTTGTGCGGCAAACCTCCGAAAGATTAAATCCGCATATGTTTGATGCCATGCCAACGGCAATACCCGTGTTTGCCGAAACTAAGATGTTCGGAAACTCGGTAGGCAAAAGCGTCGGCTCTTCAAGCGTGTTGTCATAGTTTGGAACGAAATCGACCGTATCGCGGATATCACGGAAAAGCTCCGCGCAGATAGGAGAGAGCTTCACCTCAGTGTAACGCGATGCCGCATATGCCGTATCGCGGGAATAAACCTTACCGAAGTTACCCTTTGAATCGACAAACGGCAGATTCAGCGCTTCATTTCCGCGCGTAAGACGCACCATTGTTTCATATATCGCCGCATCACCGTGCGGATTTAATTTCATCGTCTGCCCTACAACGTTTGCAGATTTTGTTCTCGCACCGTTTAAAAGCCCCATGCTGTACATAGTGTAAAGCAGCTTTCTGTGCGAAGGCTTGAAGCCGTCTATTTCCGGAATCGCACGGGAAATGATGACGGACATAGCATACGGCATATAGTTTTTCTCAAGAGTTTCGGTTATCTGCTGCTCAACAACCTCGGCACTGAGCCCGAAAACCTTGCGTTCTTTTTCTTCCGTTTTCTTCTTTCTTGCCATTCTCATTTCCCTCCTTTACGACACATCCGCTTCGTCGAGATACTTCCAGCCGTTCTCTGCAATAAACTGCTTGCGGTCAGCAAGATTATCTCCCAAAAGAAGGTCAAACATCTCAGCAACAGCCGCCTCTGCCATATCCGGCACAACCTTTATAAGGCGGCGCGACTCCGGATTCATCGTGGTTTCCCACATCATATCCGGCTCGTTTTCACCGAGACCCTTGCTTCGCTGGATTGTGTACTTTTTATCTCCGATTTTCGTTAAAATATCATTCTTCTCGCTGTCGGAATACGCAAAATACGTGTCACTTCCGCAATTGATTTCATAAAGCGGGGATTCCGCGATATAAACATACCCTGCGTTTATAAGCGTAGGCATAAGGCGGTAAATCATCGTAAGAATAAGCGTGCGGATCTGGAAGCCGTCAACATCGGCATCGGTACATATAATAACGCGCTTCCAGCGAAGTCCGCCGAGGTCAAAGCTTGAAAGGTCTTTATTCTTCTTGCTCTGCACCTCAACCCCGCATCCGAGAATTTTTATGAGGTCAACTATTATATCGCTGTTGAAAATCTTACCGAGGTCTGCCTTTAAGCAGTTAAGAATTTTTCCGCGAACCGGCATAATCGCCTGAAATTCCGCGCTTCTCCCCTGCTTACATGCACCCGCCGCAGAATCACCCTCAACGATATACAATTCTCGCCGTTCACGGTCCTTTGTCCGACAGTCGATAAACTTCTGTATTCTGTTCGTCATATCAAGATTGCCGGTAAGCTTTTTCTTGATATTAAGGCGTTCTTTTTCCGCGCTCTCACGGCTTCGCTTGTTGATAAGAACCTGATCGCAGATGCGCATCGCCTCGTCCTTATTCTCGATAAAGTATATTTCAAGCTGTGCGCGTAAAAACTCCGTCATCGCGTCCTGAATAAATTTATTCGTAACTGCCTTCTTCGTCTGGTTTTCGTATGACGCAATTGTTGAGAAGTTATTCGAAACGAGAAGCAGGCAATCAAACACATCAACAAAACCTATCTTGCTTTCATTCTTCTGATATTTGTTGTTCTGCTTTGCAAAATTATCTATAGCATACACAAAGGCATTGCGAACCGCCTTATCCGGCGCCCCGCCATATTCAAGCCACGAAGAATTGTGGTAATACTCAACCTTCGGCGCAGTATTCGTAAAGCAGAATGCCGCGGAAATCTTAACCTTGTATTCCGGTCTGTCGTCACGGTCACGTCCCTTTCTCTCGCACGTCCAGAAGCGCGGCTTTGTAAGCGGCGGAGTTTCCCCTGCAAGCTCTTCAACATAATCCACGATTCCGTTTTCATATTTAAACTCCGTCGTGCGGAAGCTTCCGCCGACCTGCTCGCGGAATTTAAAGGTTATTCCGGCGTTTACAACCGCCTGACGCTTTAACGTATCAAGAAAAAACTCGGCAGGAATATTTACATCCGTAAAAACCTCAAGGTCCGGCTTCCAGCGGATGCACGAGCCTGTCTTTTTTCTGTCTGTCGGCTCGGTTGTCAGCCCGCCGATATTCTCACCCTTTTCAAAATGAAGAGAATACTTATTCCCGTCACGGCGCACCGTTACGTCCATATATTCCGCGGTGTACTGCGTTGCGCACGCACCAAGACCGTTAAGACCGAGGGAATACTCATAGTTTGAGCCCTCGTTGTTCTTATACTTACCTCCGGCATACAGCTCACAAAAAACAAGCTCCCAGTTATAGCGCCCCTCTGCCGCGTTATAGTCAACAGGGCAACCGCGTCCAAAATCTTCAACCTCTATCGAATGATCCTCATAAAGGGTGACAACAATCGTATCGCCGTGCCCTTCGCGCGCCTCGTCAATAGAGTTTGAAATAATTTCAAACGCAGAATGCTCGCACGCATCAAGGCCGTCCGAGCCGAAAATAACCGACGGACGTTTACGCACTCTGTCCGCGCCTTTAAGCGAGGATATACTTTCATTATCGTATTCTTTTCTTGCAACTTTAGTACTCAATATAAAACCTCCACGCGCAAAATCTGCGCCAAGATTTACCATTTAATCAACATGGAATTATTTTACCATATTTTGATACCCAATGTCAATCTTTCCACAAGATATAATCTGATATGCAATATTAATTCGTTTTGCCTTATAATCTCTGAAGAAAAGAAGTGTAACAATGCCGGCAGACAAAAAAACACCAGCGGTCGTCGAATCAGCCTTCAACCATTGGTGTTTTTGCATTTTAATTCATCGTTTTGAGTGTATCTATAATACTTTTCATTTCCTCAAAGCTTTTTGCGGTATATTCTATACCGTAAAAGCCGTTGTATCCGCAAGCTTTGAGTAAATCAATGCACCCTTTGATATCGACGATTCCCTCGCCTATCTTTCTTTCGTGCATAAAGCTTTGAGAAAGCGTCTTTAGACCTTCTTTCCCACGTTCGGGCAAAAGCGCAATATCTTTAACATGAGCATGAACAACTTTTTCCCCAAACGTCTTTATGAATTCTTCCGGATTTTCGCCTGCCTGATATATGTTTGCAAAATCGGCAACGATACCGACATTGCGGTTTACCGAATCAAGGAGACGTCCTATTCCGTCAATTCCGTTAAAGAGAAAGCCCTGTTCCTCGTAGATAGTCCTTACACCGAGAGAATCCGCAAAATCATAGATGTTGCGAATCTCTTCTATGCCCTTTTTGAAAAATCCATCGCGGTAAGGGAGAACATTTTCAGGATCGGTAAAATCATTAACTACCGTATGGTGAAGATACGGCGAACCCAAAATCTTCGCCACCTCCGCATACCCGCGAAGCCTTTCCGCCATCTCTGAACTGTCTTTTCCGACAAGATTAATATATACGGAAAAGCAGGAAAAGCTGATTCCTTTACTGTCGGCATATTCACGGATTCTCTTCGCGTTTTCCGTATCAGGCGTAGAAAAATCAAGGTTACTGAAGCCTTCAAGGTGTGAGAACCCATATGCAACAGAAGCGTCTATCATATCATAGTACGATTTTACTCCGGGATGCGGTGGCCAGTAAAGACAAAGCTTGCTGTCCATACTATATCTTTGCACCTCCGACGCTTGCAATTTCACTAAGCGCAAGGTTGACCGATTTTACAGCTTCTTCAATCGGAGCAACGCAAAGCGGTTCGTTCGCAGCCAGTCTTTCTGTGAAATATTTCAGTTCATTGTAGTAGCCGCCGAGATCCGAGATATTACCTCCGATATCATCGCTTCCTTCAAACTCTGCTTTGATTTCGATTTTTTCGGTTTTGCCGCCCTTGTGATAAACATTAAGCCCGTTGCTGTCATTAACGACGGTTGCATTCTCAAATTTAACGCGGAAGCCTGCATCAAACGGGAATGCTTCCGGATAATCCCAGCACGCTTCAACAGTTACTGCCGCATCCGGATATTCAAAGGTCGTGAAAATCTGCTCAATTACATTGTTTTCATTGCGGCTTACCGATGCCTTGAAGGATTCGGGTTCACCCATAAGATAACGCATAAAGTCAACATCGTGGATGTGCATATCAAGAGCTACGCTTCCGCTCTTTTCGGGATCGTGAAGCCATCCCTCCCATGCCCAATCGGGAACAGAGCTTAAGCGTTTGAACACAGCGGATTTTATCTTTCCGTATCTGCCGCTGTCTGCCGCTTCCTTAAGCCACTTATATTCGTTCCAGAAGCGTATAACCTGTCCCACCTGAACCTTTGCACCTGTCTCTTTTTCGATTTTAATAAGGAGCTCGCCTTCCTCGGGTGTCAGGCATACCGGCTTTTCAATAAACACGTGCCTGCCCTTTTTCATCGCCGAAACAGCATGGCTTGTATGAAGGTATGTCGGAAGGCAGATATCAATTATATCCACATCTGCATTAGCAATAAGCTCTTCACCGTTTGCAAAAATCTCTGCGTTATGTACTTTTGCAATTTCTTCTGCCTTATCTGCTCTCAAATCCGCAACAGCCGAAACCGTAACCCCATCAAGCGCAGCATAGCAGGAAGAATGCATTCCACCCATAAATCCGCAGCCAATAAGACCTACCTTTAACATAGTTTACTTACCTCCCAAAATATAATCCATAGATTTTGATGTGTTATACAAAATTGCCTCGGGGAATTGTCGGTACGGCGGAAGCATCTCCGCAGTAACCCAGCCATCATATCCGATGTTACGGAATGCATCCATAACAGCGATATAGTCAACATCTCCGGAAAGAAGATCAACAAAGCAATTAAGTCCGCCCGGTTCGCGCTTATAATCCTTAAAATGCACCTTCGTTATACGCTTACCGAGAATGTTTATCCAATGCTCTGGATATCCGCAATAAAGCACGTTTCCGACATCAAAATATGAGCCGACAAACGGAGAATTGACCTTATCAATCAAATCGCGCATTTCGATAGGCGAAAGAAGGAATTTGTTCCATACATTTTCTATACCGAGAACAACACCGTATTTTTCAGCAACGGGCGCAAGCTCAGAAAGTGCAGAGAGCGCACGGTCATATGCTACATCATACGGAATAACCTCGCTGTCCGGTTCAAAATCGACACCGCAGGCACCCGGAACTACAAGAATACTTTCCATGCCGAGGTACGACGCAAGCTCAAGCTGTTTCTTCGTTGTGTCTATTGCATACCGGCGGGTTGCCTCGTCATTTGATGTGTAATTTTTCTTCCAGTACATACCGCTTGCAAGGCTGTAAAGCTCTATACCGTGTTCTTTTGCAAGGGCGCTTATTTTCTCCATATCTTCCTTTGTGCTGTTCATATTTACCGGTCCGTCTTCCGCAAGCGCAAGCTCAACGCCGTCAAAGCCTGCATCCTTTGCAAGCGCAAACACGCGGCCAAGATCAGCTTCCGCAAAAGACCAAATGCTGATTCCTTTTTTCATAAATATCTTCCTCCCTGTTGTTTGTTTGTTGATTTTATGTTACAATAAACAGAGAAAAAACAGAATGCATTTTTTTGTTTAAAAAGTTCATTTTTGTAAACAAGGAGTTTTTTATGAAATCACAATATGTAAAACATAAAATTGCAAATCTCATAAGCATAAACAAGATAGTTACAATACATTACTATGAATTCGGGAAAAACTTCACATTCGGCGGTGAGGTTCATGACTTCTGGGAAATGGTATACGTAGACAAGGGGTGCGTAAACATCACCGCAGGAGACAAAAACTTCCGTCTCGGACAAGGCGAAGTGATTTTTCACCGACCGAATGAATTTCACACAATCAGCACAGACGAAAAATCCTCGGCAGATGTTTTTGTCATAACATTTGTATGTTCATCCTCTTCAATGTCGTTCTTCAGAAAACGCATTGCAAAAGTTCCCGCAAATCTACGCAAAAACATATCTTCGATAATAGAAGAAAGCGAAGCAACCTTTGACCTTATGCCGATAACGGGCGTTGAGCTTAAGGTAAAAGAAAATGCCCCTGTCGGAAGCCAGCAGCTGATAAGAATCCATCTTGAAGAATTTTTGATAATGCTTCTCCGCGCAGAAAGTGCCGAAAGCACCAAAATCTTCCCGACAAAGCAAAGCATGGAAAATCATCTTGTTTCAAAAACAAAAGAACTTCTCCAAAAAAATGTATATAAAAAAATCACTGTCGAAGAAATCTGCAACGAACTGAATTATTCAAGAGCGTATCTTTCAAAAATATTCAGAAGCTCTACAGGTAAAACCATCCTGCAATACATTCTTAATCTCAAGATAAAAGAAGCAAAACGGCTTATCCGCGAAGATAATTTAAACTTCACACAGATTTCCGATGCCCTTGCCTTTGACAACCCTCACTACTTTTCGCGTGTTTTCAGGCGCATGACAGGCTTCACTCCCAGCCAATATAAAAATTCCGTGCTGTAAAAAGCAGGCTACGCTCTTCTCTTTCTGCAAGGCGCTTTTCCCGTCTTATGCAGCTTGCAACGTCCATCTTCCCACAAGATACATTTTCCGTTTTTTTGGTATACCTTCCGGAATATTTGTCCAAAATGAAAATATATATAGAGTGTGGAACATTTTGAGAAAGATATTCAAAATCAAGGAGGTTATACAAAATGGATAATGTTATGAAAACCGAAGCGAGAGTTTTTCCGCAGCTGCGCGAGAAAATATCATCCCTATTTATAAAAAAACAGGAGGACGCAATTTCTGCAGAGAAAAAGCAGCTTCTTGCCGAAATAGAAGACGCGCTCAGTGACCTTCGCTATGCCCGCAGTTGTTTTTCCGATGCCCGCGACCCTGAGATGATTGAGGCATGTATATATGAAATAAAATCCGCCGAAGCACGTTACAGCTTTCTCCTTCGCAAAGCAAAGCGCCTGACAGAGCGGGAAAATAAAATTTCTGTTTAATTATTCTTATCAGTAATAATATGTATGCAAAAGCGGCGGGCATTTGCCCGCCGCCTCCGGAAAACCAATTAGCAGCCGCAACCGTTGGAGTAGTTGCTTCCGCAACCGTTATTGCCGCAGAGAAGCCATACCACGATGATAGCAGCAATGATGATGATCCATGTGCAGCAGCCGTTGTTGCCGGAATAATTGTCGTTACATAACATAAGGGGTTACCTCCTAAAAGTTTTTACACTCCATTCTATTCCGGCAGGAAAAATAAGTTCCAATTTTTTCCAAAAAGGGTATTTACAAATTTTGGAAATTGTGTTATTATATATGTGATGAGAGACAGGAGGTCCCTCGGGACATCTGTCCATTCATATCTTTATCCCCACAACCCACTTTGCTGGCACCCGGTGTTTTTTCATCGGGTGCTCTTTCTATGTATCAAATTCCGCTTCAGTGGCAATAATATCCGTATATACTAATGAACGGAAGTGATCCTATGACCTCCGCAAAGAAAATAACAGTTTCAGCCTGCGCGCTTTTCATCATGCTCGGTTTTATGGCGGGCGGAGTTTCCGAGCTTTGGGAATACGAAAACGAAGCAACGAATATTGCCGAAGTATCTGCTCCTCTGCCCGAGCCAGAAGAGACAAAGCCCGAAGAAAAGTACATTCTGAAGATTCTTGACGGAATAGTTGTCGTTTTTAACGAATCGGACATGACACGACCAATCATCGTTACCGATATATACGCCGGAACGCTTCGCCACTTTGACCGCGAGCAGTTAAGCGAAGGTATCGTAGCAAACGGTGAATTTGAACTTCAAACTCTTCTTGAGGATTTTTCAAGCTGATGTTTCCGGCAATACAAAACCTCCGAATTGTACTTGATGTATGTGACATATGTGCCGTTTCGGGCATAGTCTGTAATAAAAGTACATTCCGGAGGTTTTTTTATGTATAAATCATTCTTTCTGGGCGCAAATTCCCGCCACGGGTTTTATTCTTTCTACGATGAGCTGATAGACTTAAAATCAGCCGATGCGGTATACATTCTCAAAGGCGGACCCGGCAGCGGCAAATCCTCGTTGATGAAAAAGGTTGCTGCCGCCGCGGAAGAAAAGGGTTATGAAGTGGAGCGCATATTCTGCTCCTCAGATCCTGACTCTCTTGACGGCATAATTATCCCGAAGCTTTCCCGCGCCGTTGTTGACGGCACCTCCCCCCACGTTGTCGAACCTGCCTATGCTCTCGCCGTAGAACGATATGTAGATCTCGGACAATTCGCCGACTACCCTGCAATATCAAAGAAAAAGGACGAAATTATCGCAGTAAAAGAAAAATATTCAGGCTTTTTTGAGCGCGTATACCAACGCACGGCAAGTGCCGCGCATATTGACAATGAGATTTTTGACATCGCCCTTTCCTGTATTACAACGGAAAAACTCCACACAAAAGCACGAGGCATAATTTCCCGCGAAATACGAGGAAAAGGCTCCGGAAAAGCGACAAAGCACAGATTTTCCTCTGCTATTTCACCCAAAGGCTATGTAAGCTTATTTGACGGAAAAGAGAGTAGCTTTGAGAAAACATTTGTTCTGGAAGACAACTTCGGCATCGGACACTTTCTCCTCGTTCCCATTCTCAAAGCGGCAGAGGAAGCAGACTTCCGCTGCATAGCGTGTATGAACCCGCTCATTCCCGAAAAGCTTGAGCACCTGATAATTCCTGAGCTTTCTCTCTCATTTATAACATCGACAAAAGAGCACCCTTACACCGGCTCATGCTACAGGCACCTTCGCCTTGATGCAATGGTCAGCTCGGCACTTCTTAAGGAACAAAAAGCAAGAGTTTCCGTTCTGAGAAAACTGAAAACAGAGCTTCTTGACGATGCCTGCGAAATTCTCAAAGAAGCAAAAGCCGTCCACGACGAGATGGAAAGCCTTTACAATCCGCACATAGCCTTTGAGGAACTCTATTCCTTTGCAGCCTCACTCTCAGAGGAAATCGTAAAATAAAAATCGAATAAAAGCTCTTTTCCTCTCATATATATGTGATGAGGAAGGGAGGCTTGTCGGTCTTGGCAAAGACATATATCGAGGAGAGAGTTTTTGAGCTCGCGCACTATGTAATTGAGAACAAAAGCACCGTCCGTGAAGCGGCGAAGAAGTTTTATATATCCAAATCTACCGTACATAAAGATATAGTCGAACGTCTGCAGGCGTTTGACAAAGATTTATACCTTGAGGTAAAGCAGGTTCTTGACGAAAACAAAGCGGAACGCCATCTCCGCGGAGGAATGGCAACCCGCAAAAAATACCTCGGCGAAAAATGAATAAAAAAGCAAATACCCGCGGTTTTGCGAGATATCCTCACAAAACTGCGGGTTGTTTTTCTTACCTTAATTTACTTTCCGAAGAGACTGAATTTTTTATGCGGTTCGCATTTTATATCGGAAACGACATATCCGGTTTCTTTTACTGCATCAAGAATTGCGCTTTCCGAGATTTCTTCTTTAGCAATAATTTCACAGCTTTTTGCCGTATGCGAAGCCGTAACCTTTTTTACGTTAAAGGCCTTTTTTATTGCCTCAACCATATGCGCTTCGCATCTCGGACAAGCCATACCCTCAACGTGCATTGTAATTTTTACCATAACTGTTTCCTCTTTTCTTCACTTAGTCTTCATTTTTCTGTAAATTATTCTGAACAAAAACGCCCCGAGCCAGTCTTTCATCATATCAAGGAAATCCGCCTGAGTCACAGATGTGTCCGTTCCGAGCAGGTCATAGCTCACACCGGCTTCGTTGATCTTTACAGAAAGCTTCCGGAACCCGTTGCGCTCATAAAACTTCAGACGGTTTATCCGTTCTTCATAGTTTTCCGCGTCAAGCTCTTCAGTGTCTTCAATCATAAGAGAAACCGCCTTATCGCTGTGGATTTCTTTTATCTGCGCAAGAATCTTAGTTCCATAGCCTTTCCCACGCATCTCATCCTCAACCGCAAGAAAGAAAACGTAAACCATCTTAGCTGTACTTATCGTATAAACCAGCCCTACAAATTTTTCTTCATCCACAACTGCACGGAAAGAATCCCTGCCGTTGTCGGTGCGCCGGAACAGCAAAAAGAGCGGTGCACGTTCATTTGCCGGAAAAGCGGTTCTATATAACCTTTTAATCTGTTTTTTGTATTTTCGCGCGTCTGAAAACTGCATTAAACTCACCTTAACTTACAC
The DNA here is from genome assembly GCA_015068085.1 of Oscillospiraceae bacterium. GTDB lineage: Bacteria > Bacillota > Clostridia > Oscillospirales > JAAYXM01 > SIG480. The sequence goes on along the minus strand of SVLF01000029.1, from coordinate 16,272 downwards.
ATCGTAGAAGCCGAGAATAAGAATACCGGCAAACGCCGCGGCGATTGCAAGATAATGCTTCCACGAAAGCTTTTCACGAAGGAAAATTCTTCCCCATACAAGAGAAACAGCGCAGTATGCGGAGATGATTACAAGGCCGGGAATATATCCCTTTACAACAACCATCATATAGAACACCTGACCGACAGTTTCGCAAATACCTCCGAGGAGCTTTGTTCCGTCGTACTTTTTATCAACCTTTTCTCTCTTTATTATGAACACATACACAATAAAGATAACTGCCATGAGAAGCCACGTGAACTCATACGCTGTGTTGAGAACATCACCGGCAACGCTTTCTGCAAGCTCTGCCGCCATACCGCCGGCTTCAAGCCCTGCAACATAGTTATCTGCGATAAGTGTGTCAACAAACGTTCCGCACGAATCAAGCACGCAGTACAGCACGGGAAGAAGAATTGCAAGCACGCTTTTTGAATACTTTCTGTTTGCCGCCTGCTGACGCTTCATACGAAGCTCGGGATCTTCGAAATTATCTACAATTCCGAGTGCTATTATTGCGACAACGATAAGCGCAATACCGATGATTATCGGAGTATTAAGGAAAACTGCATTTGAATCTTCCTCAACAAACGTAACGCCGAAGAACAGCATGCTCATAAGAGCAGTAACCGCGCCTGAGCCGTTGCATATCGGGGATGAAATTGAAAGCTCGATATACCGAAGCCCCATATATCCCACCATCATTGAAATGATATAGAACGCTGATGCCGGAAGATATGTAATAATGTCAGAAACAGTAATACTTACCCCGCCAAATACAACCTCATATATCGCGTGAATTCCCATAATGAGACCAACCGCAATACCAACCTTGTAATGGCTTAATTTGTCGTCTTGTTTTGAACCGATTTTACTGAAGATGTCAGAGCCGCTCCAGCACAGCATTGCAATAATTGCAATAATCCAGATACTCATTTTTCATTTCGCTCCTTGTATAAATTATAAATTTATAAATCCGCCGTCGATAAGCTTTTGCAACGACATCATTATTCCAAGCTTTGCGTTATACCATGTAAGTCCGCCCTGGAAGAAAATCGTGTACGGCTCACGTATCGGCCCGTCCGCCGAAAGCTCTATTGACGAGCCCTGAATAAACGCTCCAGCCGCCATAACAACCTCACAGTTATATCCCGGCATTGCATACGGTTCCGGAGATACGTAGCTGTCAACAGGTGCCGCCGCCTGAATGCCTTTACAGAATGCGACCATTCTCTCTCCGCTTCCAAGCTCGACCGCCTGAATTATATCGTGACGGGATTCCGTAGAATTCGGAACAACCCGGAAGCCAAGAGCCTCATACATATTTGCGGCAAATATTGCTCCTTTAAGCGCCCCCGCAACGACCGTAGGTGCGAGGAAGAATCCCTGATACAGGCTTCTCATCGTGTCAAGGCTTGCACCAACCTCTTGACCGAGCCCCGGTGCACTGAGACGGTACGCACAGCGGTCAATACAGCTTTGTTTTCCGCAAATATATCCTCCGATAGGCGCGAGACCTCCGCCCGGATTTTTGATGAGGGAGCCGACTATCATATCCGCGCCGACATCCGATGGCTCTATCATCTCAACAAACTCGCCGTAGCAGTTATCAACCATACAGATAACCTCCGGCTTTATCTTCTTTACAAAAGCGATAAGCTCACCGATCTGCCCTACCGAAAAGCTCGGTCGTGACTGATATCCCTTGGAGCGCTGGATGGTTACAAGCTTTGTCTTTTCATTTATTGCCTTTGCTATATTGTCATAGTCAAACGTGCCGTCCGGAAGTAAATCAACCTGCCGGTAGGATACACCGTATTCACGGAGAGAACAGGCAGACTCACGAATACCGATAACCTCTTCAAGTGTGTCATACGGTCTGCCCACCGGAGAAAGAAGCTCGTCTCCCGGCAAGAGATTTGCAGAAAGCGCAATTGCAAGCGCGTGCGTCCCGCATGTTATCTGTGGACGGACAAGCGCCGCCTCGGTGTTGAAGCAATCTGCATACACCTTCTCAAGCGTTTCCCGCCCGCGGTCGTTATATCCGTATCCCGTAGAACCGGCAAAGCACTCTGCCGAAACTCTGTTTTTTTGCATTGCAAGCGTAACCTTCGCCTGATTATACTCCGCAATTCTGTCTATGTCGTCAAAGCGCGATTTAAGCTTATCTAAAATCTTTTCCGAAAACTCAGCCACAGCACTGCTTATCCCGAGCTTTTCATACATTTCGTTATTCATCTTTATCCATTCCTTTAAATATGTTTTCCGCAACGTCTTTTATAACATCGGGGTTTGTCACAATAATCCCTCGCTCATCTCCAAGGACAAGAAGCGTATCCCCTTCTGAAATCCGATAGAACTCGCGTGCTTCTTTCGGTATAACAATCTGCCCCTTTGCCCCCACCTTTACGGTACCGAAAATGTGTCTTCCTCCGGGGTGGGCGTATATATGCTTGCCCTTCATACTTCACCTCTCAAAGTTATACTTTTCCTACAAGTAGGAATTATACAGTTTTATTGCGCATTTGTCAACCGTTTTCGCCAAAAAGCGCGAAAAAACATCACTCCCCTTTTACCGGAGAGTGACAAAGCATCTATTCTTTTTCCATATAGCGCCTTATTGCATCAAAGGACTCATCGCTTATATCGTGCTCGATTTTGCAGGCATCATCCGCAGCGATATGCGGTTCTACGCCTATTTTTATAAGGAACTCTGTTATACACATATGACGGTCATAAATCTTCGTTGCAACCTCAAGCCCTGCATCGGTAAGCGAGATAAAACCGTCATTATCAACAATAATATATCCGCCATTCTTAAGAAGTCCCACGGCACGGCTGACACTCGGCTTTGAATACCCCATATGCTCAACTATATCTATCGAACGGACGCTTTTTCCGCCTTTGGACAGAACGAGAATTGTTTCAAGATACATTTCGCCCGATTCCTGCAAATGCATTTTGGATATCCTCCTTAAATCTTCTTGCTATTAGCATAACACATTTTACTTTTTTTTTCAAGAGGTGCCTTCCTGCAAAAAAGTAAGTGGCGATCTCTGCATAAGACCGCCACTTTTTTATTAACCGGATATTGTATTACATCACCGCAACTCAGCAGTCGCAGCTTTTCGCCTTAGCCGGCTTTTTCATATCAAATGCCGGGTTGAATGCGTAGAAGTTCTTAGAATTAAGCTTATCTGTTACATGACGCAACGTTTCACCGAAATTACTAATTTAAGGAAAGTGCCGCAAACCCTTATACAGCAAGGGTTTGCGGTATTATACTTTTTGCGGATTTACATTTCCTTTTGACGAGTAATCACAACCTCACATACTCTCTCCAAAATCAAGCTTCGATCGCGAACAGGATAGTACTCAAGCATCGGATCAATCATTCGCTCTATTTCATCTACTTTAAATCGCGGCAAATTCATTTGCTTTCCGTATAGCTGTTGCACAGTGTGAAGCTGGCGATTGAAGGTTGTGTTGAATGGCCTTGCGCGCATAACGCGCATCAAAGCAGACGGAATTATATCCATCGGAGAAAACTGTACGTTGGACAGCAGTCCTGCTCCCTGATCAAAAATCGGGCAGTAATCAAACTTACCGTTCTCTTCAAGCACAGCGATGTTATTGAGGTGTCGGTCGTCGTTCAGAACAAGCGAGTCAATTTCAAAAAGCAATGTAAGATATTCAGGAAATTCGTGCAAGCCTGTTATTTCTGCCGTTTGTTCGGCAAGATAAGCGGTTCTTTTTTTGTCACTGGATAATCGCAAAAGTTCTTTTTTGACAGAGTGTCCTAAATGCTTATTCAATAGATGGCTCAATGTAACTATCGATTGATTCGGTTTCAAAAAATTTTTACTGCTGCAGCCCGTCCGCTCTCTTCCGTGTGCATTGACTCGCTCCATACGATAGCGTGTAAAACGAAACGGAGTATCGGTTTCAATATTGCTATGTTCTAAAAGTGACGAAGTAAAAGTTTCTGCCAATGCTTCGTACCCGAACTGATCCAACTTATACCACCGGTCATTATCAAACCACTTTTCCTGATTCCCCTTAGAAGAGGTTTCTGCTATTTTCTCATCGCTGACAAATTTTATCATTATATCAAATCCTCAATTTCAATCCATTGGCTGTCCTCAGCCATACGACCTTTCGTTTTTTTTATAATCTCTATCGGGTCGTATTCATCAACGCCGATAGTTTCCAAATATTCCCGCAAACCCGCACGCGAACGAGCAATGCAGCGCTCTTCCAGAAAGCCTTGCAGATCATCCCAAGTTGGTGCAACGTTTTTTCCGAATGCAGTTTTAATAATGTTTGCCGTGTGATTTTCTGCCCGGAGTTTTTTTTCGGTCATGTCGATAATAATTGTAGTACACAAGGTTTTGTCATTGTAATATGTCAACTTCTTCAGAGTATGACCTTTTGTCTTTTGGGATTCAATGTATTCATCAAAAGTAAGCTTCTTTTCAATCGTTATTCTGCTCCCGTCAAAACTCAATTCTACCTCTCGCTCATTCTCGGAAAGATTCATTTCTTTAATCCATAATGAAGGAAGCGTAATTTTATATGTGCTGGAGTCTTTTCCGGCCGTGCCTCCGGATGCATGCACTATTATTTTACCGTGACGTATTTCCATACAATCCACCTCGTTTATTATTATACATCATTCGTACCGAATAATCAAGTTTTTTCGTGTTATGAATATTCTTCTATAACTTCACTCGTTAAAAATGTCGGTATACCCACATTCTCGTTGCTATTCGACAGAAAATGTGGTATAATTCAAAATGAGTTATTGTATAAAATTTACTGTTTTGAAAAGATGCGAAAAAATTGCAGTTACTGATCGACAGAAGCATGAAAAGACCACACAATGCTCAAGCTCCGCAAAGACCAGGATATCACCCCCGAAACCATCGGCAAGATATGCAAAGCACTTGGCAGCCAAGCAGATGATATTATGGCGTTTATGGATCAATAAATGTTTGGTTTCTTAAAACACATTCAAATATTAGAGAATTTTGTGAGGACTCGGTGTGATTACTAAAATAATTAAATTTTTATACAGATGTTTACTTTCCTTTAGTTCTACATCTTTGATATTAATTATTTATTATATAGATAAAATTGATAGATGTAATTGGTTCCCTAATTTGAGCATAATCATCCAAATTACCATATTTTTAGCGATTCCTGTTTTTACAACAGTATTAGGAATAGTTCTGGGGAAATTGCTACCTAGTGATGAAATACGACTAATGACAAAATCAATTGAGTTAGCAAACAATTCGTATTTACCAAGTTATTTGGGATATTTCTTCGTTGCGGTTAGTGTTTCAAAAAGTGCAACATTATGGGTAATATATGGTATACTTTTTGTTTTTACTTTCCTTTCCATGCAACAATATTTCAATCCGATTTTAATGCTGTTTGGCTATAAATATTATAATATTACAACAGCCGATAATATAAGAATTTTAGTAATTACCACAAAGCAACTCCGTTGTGGTGACGATGGCCTTTTTTATTGTAGTTTAAAGAGAATAAATGACCACACGTTTATTGATTTTGAAAGGAATTGATTTATATGGATTATGTATTGGCAAAGATAAAATCAAGAAAAGGAACTTCTGTAGACAAACACAAGAAACTGTTATCCGACACAACGCTATACGCAATGGATATAAATTCTATTAGCAGCATACCATATAGCAGCGCCACAAGCATTGATGCTGACGAATGGTTCGAAATTAGAGATTTTTCTAGACAAGAATATTGTCTTGATATTTTAAGATCACCTATAGAGTCATTATCTTTTCAACAATTTGAGAATGAGCAGTTTTCTTATATAGAGTATATATGTGCTTGTCAAAATTCTAATGAGTATCATTTTCAAAAAGTATCTAAATCAAACCTAATTGAGAGAAAAACTATCACATTAGGAGATGTTGCCAAATATAAAACTGGTGATAAATGTATAGTTGTTCATGAAATACCAGATGCGATATACTTAAAAGATAAAGACTCATTACTTTTTAAAAACTTATCTGCAATTACAAATATATTCAAAGGGATCGATCAATTATACAGAGAAGCTACTGAATCCGAAACAAAAGAATTTTTACAAAAAGAGTTTATTACTTTAGGAGATAACTTTACGTCTTCAAATGTAAAAAAGCCTAATAGAAAAAGAATTGCATTAGCGTTAGAGACATTGAACTCTTTTGATAAAAATCAAAAAACAGTAGTATTTAGTACAGTCAAAGAATATTGTCCTAATTTAATCGGACAAAATGGAACATTTAAAATAGAATCCGACGAAGACTTAAAATACTTATTATGGGGAATTGAACAAAGATTTTACACAACGCCGGATGGGCGCGAAAAAAGAATTGCAAATTCAGTTATTACGATTAATTGATGACATATCTAGGAGAAAAGCGATGGCAGCGATAAATGATTTAATAGCTCAAATAGAGAATCCGGAACTTCGGGCAAGAATACAAGCCGAAGTAGACCGAATGAATAAGCAAAAAAAGTTTGGTCTCGTGTTCGAGGAACATCTGCCCGAATGTACGCCTCTTTATGACATTCCCGTTAAGAGAGGTGCACTTGTTGCGCTCAAAACCGGCAAGGTGAGCGAGGTTTACAGAGTGCTGAAAATCAAAGGCGATGAGGCAGAGTGCAAGAAGAAGGATGCGGACGAGATTGCGACTTTTAAGGTAAACGAGCTTGTGACCGTGGCAGAGTTTGGTGATGCAATTTATCCCTACCTCAAGCCGATGGATAGCGTTTGCAATGCTCCCGATAGCGATCTTTGGCACACTCTCATTGAAGCCGACAACTATCACGCGCTTCAACTTCTTGAGTATCTTTATGCCGGAAAAGTGGATTGTATCTACATCGATCCGCCTTACAATACGGGTGCGCGAGATTGGAAATACAACAACGATTACGTTGATGGTGCGGATACGTATAGGCACAGCAAATGGCTTTCTTTTATGGAAAAGCGACTTAAGATAGCCAAAAAATTACTTAATCCTTCAACGGGTATTTTAATCTTAACAATAGATGAACACGAAGTTCATCATATTCGATGCTTGATGGAAGAGGTCTTTACTGGATTTTATATTCAAATGGTGACGTGCGTTACTAACCCAACTGGTTCTTCACAAGGTAGATTTTCAAGAATAGAAGAATATGCTATTTATTGCTTTGCTCCAAATGCCTACGTTAATTCGTATGAAGATCCAATGATTGGCGAAGCGGTAGCAACGCAAGATGTTCGTTGGAAATCTTTACTGCGTTCCGGCCCGAGCTCTCGCAGAGAAGATAGAAAAAATATGTTTTATCCAGTATATATTGATACCACAAAAGGTATTGTTGTACGTGCTGGAGAACCTCTCCCGTTTGAACAATCACCTGATTTTAGCACCGTAAACGGACTTGAAGTTGCTTGGCCTATTCGCACTGATGGGACAGAAGGGCGATGGAGCGTTGGCGCAGAAACATTGAATAATTTGATATCTAAAGGATACGTTCTATTAGGTAGGTACGACGATAAAAGAAAAACTTACGGTATCACATATATTAGTGCCGAAATTCAAAAAATGATTGAGACGGGTGAAGTTCTTATTGTTGGTCGAAACGAGAAAACTGGGGTAGTAAAGGTCGAATATGCTCAAGGACATACACAGGCTGTTAGGACAGTATGGCATAGAACTCGACACAATGCAGGGGTTTACGGAACGAATATTCTATCAAGTTTGCTTGGTAAAAACCGAAAATTTCCTTTTCCAAAATCCGTTTATGTAACAAAGGATTCAATAGGCACTGTTTTGAAAAACAATCGAAATGCACTTATAGTGGATTTCTTCGCTGGTTCTGGAACAACTTTGCATGCGGTTAATTTACTTAACGCTGAAGATGGAGGTCATCGTCGTTGCATTATAGTAACTAACAATGAAGTATCTGCAGACGAGGCAATTGAGTTAGAAAGACAAGGATATAGACCGGGCGACGATCAATGGAATTCTTTAGGTGTTGCTCGATATATTACTTGGCCGAGAACCGTCTGTAGTATTACTGGCGTTGATATTGTAGGCAATCCCCTCAAAGGTAATTATCTTGGAAGTGACAAGCCTATGGCAGATGGCTTTAAGGCAAATGCGGTGTTCTTTAAACTTGGTTTCCTTGATAAGACTTCGGTTGCTCTTGGCAGACAATTCAAAGAAATGATTCCTACATTGTGGATGAAGGCAGGTGCGATAGGCACATGTCCTACTGTTGGTGAGGATATTCCCGATATGCTGATCCTTCCTGAAAACAAGTTTGCAGTATTGATTGATGAAATGTCCTATATGACATTTGAAAAACACATTGCTGAACATCCCGAGATAGAAACAATCTATATTGTAACAGATTCAGAGCCCGGATATCGTGAAATGATTGCACCATTTGAGGGCAAAAATACATATCAGTTATACAGAGATTACCTCGATAATTTCCGTATCAATACTGGGAGGTAACAAATGAAAGTTGAATTATTTTCTTTTCAAAAAAAAGCTCTTGCGGGACTAAGGATGCAAAGCGCAGAGGCACTTGGCAGTTTTCGTCGCACTCATTCTCCGCAGGTTGTGTCGTTTACTGCTCCTACGGGCGCGGGTAAGACAATCATTATGGCTTCATTAATGGAATCCATCTATTTTGGTGATGATATTTATCCCGATCAGCAGAATGCTATCTTTGTTTGGCTTTCAGATTCTCCACAGCTTAATGAGCAGTCTAAACAAAAAATCGATCTAAAAGCAGATAAAATCCGTCTTGATCAGTGCGTTACCATTACGGAGGAAACTTTTGACCGTGAAGTGTTAGAGGACGGACATATCTATTTTCTCAACACTCAGAAGCTTGGTAAAAGTTCCAATTTAACTAAGCACAGCGACACAAGACAATACACGATTTGGGAAACACTTGCCAATACAGCGCGAGAAAAAAGTGACAGATTGTATCTTATCATTGATGAAGCACACAGAGGAATGCAGGGTCGTGAAGCAAGTCGTGCTACTACAATTATGCAAAAATTCCTTAAAGGTAGTTCAGAAGATAACCTTGCTCCTATGCCGGTTGTTATTGGTATGTCGGCAACATCTGAGCGCTTTAATCGTCTTGTAGAGGGAACTTCTTCTACGATACATAAGGTTGTAGTAACAGCAGATGAAGTTCGTGCTTCAGGACTTTTGAAAGATAGAATCGTTATTACATATCCTGAAGAAAGTTCTCTCAATAAAGATATGGCCGTTCTTCAAGCTGCGGCAGATGATTGGAAACAAAAATGGGATCACTGGACGCAGTATTGCCGTGAGCAACACTATGCTTACGTTAACCCTGTTTTCGTTGTTCAAGTATTGAACGGTACTAGCGATCGCGTCTCAGACACAGATATTGATGATTGCCTTCGTAAGATTGAGGAAAGAACAGGATTTCATTTCTCCGAGGGAGAGGTCGTTCACACATTTGGTCAAACCTCTACAGCCATTACAGTAAACGGTTTGAACGTACGTTATGAGGAGCCCTCTCGCATTGCTGAGGATAAAAACATTAAAGTGGTTTTCTTCAAAGAAAATCTTTCTACGGGATGGGACTGCCCCAGAGCCGAAACAATGATGTCCTTCCGTCATGCAAAGGACGCAACTTATATTGCACAGTTGCTTGGTCGTATGGTACGTACTCCTATGCAAACAAGAATATTAGTAGATGAGGTGCTTAACGATGTGCATCTGTATTTACCTTATTTCGATGCAGATACTGTTCAAAAAGTAGTCGAAGAACTACAAAGTGCCGAAGGCGGCAATATTCCTACAGATATTGTTGGCGAATCTCTTGATGAAAAAGTATATGAAACGTTAACTATTCGACCAACAAGGCATCGAACCCCAACGAATTATGTTGCTCCGGGACAGATGACATTGTTTGACAACACTACCCCCGAGGAAGCGTTGATAACCGCAAGTGATACACCTACAACATCTGTGAGTGTTGACACTGCAACAACACCTGTAGTATCGTTTACAAATGCTCCTACAACAACTTCATCTCCTACAAGTGTTGATAATACACCTGCAGATGTTGTCAATACAAATCAAGTTACTGATATCACTGAACAACCTTCCGTTGTAGAAGTTGAAGAATTTACAGATATTTTTGATCGCGAAGCTGTGATGAAATTTATTAACGATTATGGTTTGTTGACTTACGATGTAAGAAGTGTAAGAATCTCAAATTATCTTGCATCGCTCTATAAAATGGCACGCTTGCTTGTGCAAACTGAGCTTTGCAAAACAGCATCTAAGGAAGTTGTTGCCGAAATTGTTTGTATGATCCATGACTATACCGAGGGATTAAAGTCGACTGAAAAATATAACGTTCTTGCAGAGATGGTTCAGCAATTTAAACTCTCAACACAAATATTTGACGTATTTGGTGAAACAGTTGATAACTATTCGATTCATGATTTATTTACAACCACTGATACTGATATTGATCGCCAATTTCGTCTTGCGGAAACTAAACTTGGAAACGAAGGTGTAGCAAATGAATATGGTCGTCAATATTTTGATGTGAATGAGCCGAACGCTTACAAAATCGACGTTATTATCTTCGCTGCTGACGATGAATGCATTAAAAACTTGCACAATTATGCAGAAGCAAAATTCCACAGTCTTAACGATGCCTATCGTAGATACATCGCGAGAATTGATTCCGATCGTTTCCGCAGACAGTACGACAGTATTGTTTCGGACGGTGATATTGTAAGTAAGCACAACTTCCGTTTACCAGAAACCATTCAGGTTGCTCACGAGGATGGCGGCAAGGAGTACAGCAATCACTTGTTTGTTAACGCAAATACCGGAACAGCCGTTATGAAATTGAACGGATGGGAAGAAGGCGTTATCGCGGAGGAAGAAAAGAATCCAGATTTTGTTTGTTGGTTACGCAACCCGTCGAGAAAATCGTGGTCTCTCTGTATTCCTTATGAGATGGACAACGAAGCGAAACCGGCATATCCTGACTTTATTATTGTTCGTAAGGATATGGTTTCTGGTTATGTTATTGATATTCTTGAACCTCACAATCCCGAGTACATTGATAATCTCGGCAAAGCAAAAGGATTTGCAGAATACGCTCGTCAGAACCCCGGCGTTGGTCGTATACAGCTTATCCGTATGGCTAAAGATATCTCGGGCAAAAACAGATTTAAACGACTTGATATGTCTATGAGTGCCGTAAGAGATAAGGTTTCAAGAGCAATAAATAACGACGAGCTTGACCATATCTTTGATACAGACGGATTCTTTATGTAATATTTTTCTCATTGGAGGTGAGATAATTGGCAAGAACGAAAAAAGTTGAAATTATAACCGAAGCAAAACCGCACACCATTAAAAAGTTTGAGCTGATAGAAAAGTATGTGGAGGCTTGGGCTTACAAAATCCTCAACTATCGTGGCAATCCAGGATATGCTCCCGCAAGTGGCGTAATCTTTATTGACTGTATGTCTAATAGCGGAGTGTATCGGGATATCAATGGTAATCGTGTAGAAGGCACAGCATTACGCGTAGCTCAATGTCTTAACAAGGTTTTTGCCAATTACCCGAGCAAGAAAGCGATTTTGGTTTTTAATGATTTGGAATCGGCAAGGGTTGATTATCTCAAAGATGAAATTGAAAAGTTGCAACTTGATCGCATTGAGGTTTATTACAAAAATCAAGATTGCAACGATTTCCTTCGAGAGTTGGATTTGAATTCGTATAAAAATAAATACCATACATTGCTTCTATACGATCCTTACAACGCCTCCATTGATTGGGATGCCATTACGCCTTATTTGAACCGTTGGGGTGAGGTTATTATTAACCATATGTCCTCCGATACTATTCGTGGAATTTCACAAGCCAAGAAAACTGGTGCAGCAGAAAGATACGAGGAGACATATCGAAGAAATATCGAATCTTTGCTAAATGCAAGTAGAGACGATCTCGATAAGATTGTACTTTCGATTATCCAGAACAATGTGCACAAATCTTCATATTACGTCTCGCCTTTCGCTTTTTATAATAGAACAAATGGAAAACTGTACAGTCTTATTCACTGTAGTGCAAGTGTTGAAGGTATAAAGCTTTATAAAAAGGTCGCATGGCAAACCTTCGGCAACAAGTCATCCTTGAAGAATACGCATGGATTAGAGAATCAACTCACATTGGATTTGGATGGAGATGGTACATCAGATGTTCAAACGGATGAGCAATGCTATTTTATCCACGATATCGCCAAGTATATTCATAAAAACTATAGCGCACGTGGTGAAGTAGAACTGAATGAAATATATGATGAACTTGACGCCCATCCCATTTTTCCAAGTGATGGATACAAGGATGATATTAAGAGGGAGCTAAAGCAGTTTTTTGGTGTTAAATTTTCCAAAGGTGGGAAAGTGATTTTTACTGATACACAAGGAGTAGGACGATAATGGGTACAAAAATAGAATGGACAGAAGAAACTTGGAACCCAGTAACAGGGTGCACTAAATTCTCTGCAGGTTGTGAACATTGCTATGCTGCTGTATTTGCACGAAGATTGCAAGCAATGAAATGTCCTCGTTACGAGAATGGCTTTAAGGTTACTGTGCATCGAGATTTGTTTGATAAACCCTTGAAATGGAAAAATCCCAAGATGGTTTTTGTTAATTCTATGTCTGATCTTTTTCACAAGGATGTACCGGACGAGGATATTTTGTCGATCTTTGCGACGATGAATGCTGCGTCTCAACATACATTTCAAGTACTTACAAAGCGAAGTAAGCGCTTAGTAAAACTTTCATCTAAAATTAACTGGACGAGTAACATTTGGATGGGTGTATCAGTAGAAAATAAAGAAGCAATCCAAAGATGTGAAGATTTGAAAACAACAGGTGCACAAATAAAATTCGTCTCTGCAGAGCCACTACTGGAATCCATTTCAAACATCAATCTTGATGGTATTGATTGGCTTATCGTGGGAGGAGAATCCGGCTCACAAAGCAGAGCAATGGAAGAATCGTGGGTGATAGAACTTCGAGATCTTGCTAAAGAAAAAAACATTCCCTTTTTCTTTAAACAATGGGGTGGAAAAAACAAGAAAAAAAGCGGTAGTATGTTACAAGGACACGAATATAAACAGTATCCCAAAACCAAAAAAAGTAAAAAATGACAGGAGAAGTAGTATACATATGCTGTTTTGTCCCAAATGCAAAGATGAAATAATACTCATCAAAGACCGATATGACCGATTTGAACACTTCTTCGTGTGTCAGAATTGTCATAGCAGGTTTTGGATGAGTTCAGGCCGTGAACTTACCAAAGAGGAAAACTTAACTGTTGAAGAAATAATTACCACAATGCAGCCGATGCAATATAACAAGAGGTGATTACGTGCCTAAACCATACATAATTTGCCATATGGTAACTTCCATTGACGGGAAGGTTACGGGGGAGTTTTTATCCCGAGCGGAGTGCGAGGCGGCGACGGATGTTTATTATGAATTAAACAGTGAATACAATAGAAACGGTGCAAACGGCTTTATCTGCGGTCGTGTGACGATGGAAAGCAGCTTCACCGGCGGTTGGTATCCCGATTTAACGGAATATCCGCTTATCGAAAGCAAAGATGATTTTATCCCCGATAATTTATCCGGCTTCTATGCCGTCAGCTTTGATCCGAAAGGCAAGCTCGGCTGGAAAAGCAATAAAATTATTGACGAAGACCCGGGATATAACAATGCGCAGATAATCGAAGTCCTTACCGAGCAGGCTGACGGGCGGTATCTCGGCTATTTACAGGCTATGGAGATTCCGTATATCTTCGCAGGTGAAACCGAAATTGATGTTCACATCGCAACTGCAAAGCTATATAGCCTTACAGATATTTCTTCCCTGCTATTAGAGGGTGGAAGCATTGTAAACGGCTATTTTGAGCGCGCAGGTGTGATTGACGAGTTAAGTCTTGTCGTTGCGCCGATTGTTGCAGATGCAGAAGATAAGCCACTCTTTATGGCAAGCTCGGTTTCAGACTTTGAATTAAAAGAAATCAAGCAGTACAACAGTAGCGTAATTTGGTTAAACTACAAGCGAAAATAAGGTGTTTTAGTAAAATGGAAAACAGAAAAGAATTTTTGGCGACGGAGCCTATCGGAAGGCTTCTTTTCAGGCTGTCAATCCCGACGGTGGTGGCACAGCTTATCAATATGCTTTACAACATCGTTGACCGCATATACATAGGTCATATGCCGGGCGACGGAAGCCTTGCACTCACGGGTGTCGGCGTGTGTATGCCGCTTATTATGCTCGTTTCTGCTTTTGCGGCGCTCGTAAGCGCGGGCGGTGCGCCGAGAGCATCAATCTTCATGGGTGAAAAGAAGATTGACACTGCGGAAAAGACGCTCGGCAACTGCTTTAGTTTGCAAATTGTTGTATCTTTGGTTCTGACTGCGGTTTTGCTTATATGGAACAAGGATTTGCTCCTCGCCTTCGGTGCGAGCGAAAACACAATCGGCTACGCAACCGAGTATATGAGCATTTATGCGATAGGTACTCTGTTCGTGCAGATGACCTTGGGTATGAATACATTCATCACGGCGCAGGGCTTTACTAGTGTTTCGATGATTTCGGTAATTATCGGTGCTGTTTGCAACATAGCGCTTGACCCGATATTCATTTTCGGTCTTGATATGGGCGTTCGCGGTGCGGCACTTGCGACAATCATTTCGCAAATGCTTTCCTGCTTGTGGATTATATCTTTCCTTTGCGGTAAAAAGACGCAGCTTCGCATAAGACGTGAGAATTTAAAGCTGGAAGCAAAAATAATCCTGCCTTGCATCGCACTCGGTGCGGCGGCGTTTGTAATGCAGTCGAGCGAGAGCGTTATTTCCGTCTGCTTTAATTCATCGCTTCTCAAATACGGCGGTGATATTGCGGTCGGCGCAATGACGATTATGGTGAGCGTTATGCAGTTTGCAATGCTTCCGCTTCAGGGCATTGCGCAAGGCGCACAGCCGATAACAAGCTACAACTTCGGCGCAAAAAATGCGGCAAGAGTCAAGAAAACCTTCCGTTTGCTCCTGATCACTTGCCTTACCTATTCCATAGCGCTTTGGGCCGCGGTTATGCTTGCGCCCGATGCTTTTGTCAAGATATTTACATCGGATGTAGCTCTTGCAAAGTTTGCAGCCCCGATGCTCAGGATTTATCTCGGCGGACTTTGCTTATTCGGCATTCAGATTGCCTGCCAGATGACCTTTACCTCCCTCGGCAAGGCGGTAAACTCCATCATTGTTGCGGTTGTAAGAAAGTTCGTGTTGCTTCTTCCGCTGATTTACATTATGCCGGCACTTTTTGCAGACAAAACAAAAGCGGTCTATATGGCAGAACCCGTTGCGGATATAATCGCCGTTACATTTACGGCAATACTTTTTACATTCCAATTCAAAAAAGCGTTAAAAGAGATTGAGAAATAATATTTTCATATTACAGGAGGTTGCACAAATGAAAGGCTCAGAATGCAGATTAATTGAATATATGCAGGGTTCAATGAAGCGATTTATTATTCCTGTATATCAAAGAAATTATGATTGGAAAACTGAAAACTGCAAGCAGCTTTATGATGATTTAGTAAAGGTTATCAAAGCCGGCAGAAAGAGTCACTTTTTTGGCAGTATCGTTTCTGTGTATAATCCGAGCGGTCATAATATGGAATATTTAGTTATAGATGGACAACAGCGATTAACCACGGTTTCGTTGCTATTTTTAGCTATGTATAATTTAATGTCCAAAGGAATCATTGAGCCTTCAAACCCTTATCTCAGTAAACAAATATATGAAGATTTTTTGGTTGACAAGTATCAACCAAAAGAAACGCGTATTAAATTGAAGCCTGTAAAAAATGATCAAACTGCTTTTGGAAAATTATTTGACGACGAAAGTAACTATATAATAGGATCTAACCTAACCGCAAATTATAATTATTTTTATGATCGAATTCAGAAGCGCGAAATTACAATAGATGAACTGTTCGATGCAATTTTCAAGCTAGAAATCATTAATATTGAGCTTAACAACGAAGATGTTCCTCAATTGATTTTTGAAAGTCTTAATTCAACAGGGCTTGACTTGAGTGAAGGCGATAAAATTC
>SVLF01000121.1 GCA_015068085.1 Oscillospiraceae bacterium | reverse complement strand
GCCTTTATTCTTCCTTGACTATATTGCTTGCGGAAAGAATATTCCCGAGAGAATTGAAAGCATTGTAAAAGGCGTTTGCGACGGTTGTGTTCAGTCGGGGGCGGCTCTTATCGGCGGTGAAACTGCTGAGATGCCCGGTTTTTATCCCGAGGATGAGTATGACCTTGCAGGCTATTGCACAGGCGTTGTTGATAAATCCAAGATAATCAACAACAAGACGATGGAAGCCGGAGATGTTGTTATCGCGCTTCCGTCAAGCGGCGTACATTCAAACGGCTTCTCTCTTGTTCGTAAGGTTTTCGATGTTGAGAATGCAGACCTCACAGCACCCTGTGAAGCGCTTGGCGGCAAGAGCATCGGCGAAACTCTCCTCACACCGACAAAGATTTACGTAAAGCCTGTTCTTGCACTTCTTGAAGAAGTTAACGTTAAGGGCATTTCCCATATCACCGGCGGTGGTTTCTACGAGAATATTCCGAGAAGCATTCCGGACGGACTCGGCGCAAAGATAGATAAGTCTGCAGTCCGCATTCTTCCTATTTTTGATCTTATTGCAAAGACCGGTAACATCAGCGAGCGTGATATGTTCAACACCTTCAATATGGGTGTAGGTATGAGCATCGTTGTTCCGAAGGAAGAGGTTGATAAAGCACTTGAAATCCTCCGCGCAAACGGCGAGGATGCTTATGTCATCGGCGAAATCGTAAAGTCTGACGAAAAGGTGATTTTATGAGCCGCGCACGTATAGCTGTCCTTGTTTCGGGCGGCGGTACCAATCTTCAGGCGCTTATTGATGCCGAGAAGAAGGGAATCATCAAAAGCGGGAAAATTGAGCTTGTAATATCGAACAAAGAGGGCGCGTATGCTCTTGAACGCGCCCAAAAAGCAGATATTGAAACCGCGGTTGTTTCCAAAAAACAGCTCGGAAGCCAGTCTGCATTTGAAGCCGGTATAATTAAGCTTCTTGATGAGAAAAAGATTGATATTATCGTTCTTGCAGGATTTATGGTAATTCTCAGTGAGGAGTTTACTAAGCGTTACCCGGAGCGGATAATAAACGTTCATCCGTCGCTTATCCCGTCTTTCTGCGGAGAGGGCTTTTACGGGCTCCGTGTTCACGAAGCTGCGCTTTCTTACGGAGTTAAGGTAACCGGGGCGACAGTGCATTTTGTAAACGAAATTCCCGACGGTGGCAGGATAATAATGCAAAAGGCGGTAAGCATCCGCGAGGATGATACGCCGGAGACTCTTCAAAAGCGTGTTATGCGTCTTGCCGAATGGAAAATACTTCCGGCATCTGTTGAGAAAGTCTGTGCCGGGTTAATTTCAAAGTAATTGAGAGGAATGTACATATGAATATATATGAAGTAAATGACATCGTAAAGCAGGTAGAAGGAAACTCCTATGTAGGGCGCGGAATCGTCATCGGTAAGAGCGCTGACGGAAAAAAGGCTTGCACTGCTTATTTCATAATGGGAAGAAGTGCAAACAGCCGCAACCGAATATTTACAGAGAAAAACGGCGAAGTTTTTACAGAACCGTTTGATGTTTCAAAGGTGGAAGATCCAAGCCTTATCATCTACGCCGCAATCCGTAAGTTTGAAAACAAGCTTATCGTTACAAACGGCGACCAGACCGATACAATTTATGACTTTATCAAAGAAGGAAAGGGATTCCGCGAAGCTCTCAACACACGTGAGTTTGAACCGGATGCTCCGAATTTCACTCCGCGTATAAGCGGTATGGCAACCTTCCGTGACGGAGACTTCTCATATGAAATGAGCATTCTCAAGAGCATTGATGAGAAGGGCTCTGCCTGCGCACGTTATACCTACGACTATCCGTCAATCGCAGGTCTCGGTCATTTCATTCATACATATGTATGTGACGGAAATCCCATTCCCACATTCCAGGGTGAGCCTGAGCGCGTTATTATCCCTGATGATATTGATGAGTTCACAAACGCACTCTGGAATGCACTTGATGCAGAAAACAAGATTTCTCTTTATGTCCGTTACACTGACCTTGCAAGCGGAAAAGAAGAGAACAGAATGATAAACAAAAATAAATAAGAGGGGATAGACTAAAAATGAAAGAATTTGAACTTAAATATGGCTGTAACCCGAATCAAAAGCCCGCAAAAATCTTTATGAGTGACGGAAGTGATCTTCCGATTGAGATTCTTTCCGGTCGTCCGGGTTTTATAAACTTCCTTGATGCGTTCAACTCATGGCAGCTTGTAAAGGAGCTTAAAGAGGCTCTCGGGCTTCCGGCGGCAACATCCTTCAAGCACGTAAGCCCCACATCTGCAGCGGTTGGTATTCCGCTTTCGGATAAGCTTAAGCGCGCTTGCTTTGTAGATGATGTTGAAGGTCTTGATGAGTCACCCCTCGCTTGTGCTTATGCAAGAGCAAGAGGTACAGACCGTATGTGCTCCTTCGGCGATTGGGTCGCGCTTTCCGATGTCTGTGACGTAACAACTGCAAAGATGATAAAGCGCGAGGTTTCCGACGGCGTCATTGCTCCGGGATATGAGCCGGAAGCGCTTGAAATTCTCAAAACGAAGCGCAAGGGTAACTACAATATCGTAAAGATTGATCCGGACTATGTTCCGCAGGAAGTTGAGCACAAGCATGTTTTCGGTATTACATTTGAGCAGGGAAGAAACAACTTCAAGATTAACCGTGAGCTTCTCGGCAATGTAGTAACTGCAAATAAGGATATCCCCGAAGAGGCGCTCCGCGACCTCATCGTGGCACTTATCACGCTTAAGTATACCCAGTCAAATTCCGTTTGCTATGCAGTTGACGGACAGGCTATCGGTGTCGGCGCAGGTCAGCAGTCACGTATTCACTGCACACGTCTTGCGGGAACAAAGGCAGATACATGGTTCTTGCGCCAGCACGAAAAGGTTCTCAACCTTCCGTTCAGGGAAGATATCGGCAGACCTGACCGCGATAATGTAATCGACGGTTATATCAATAAAAATGAGGAAGACGTAACGGCAGACGGCAACTGGGAGAAGTATTTCACCCGCAAGCCCGAACCCTTTACAGCAGAAGAAATGCGTGCATATCTTGACACAATCGACGGTGTGGCGCTTGGTTCCGATGCGTTCTTCCCGTTTGCTGATAACATCGACCGCGCGTTTGCAAGCGGCGTAAAATATATCGCAGAGCCGGGTGGCTCTATCCGTGATGATATCGTCATCGAGTGCTGCGATAAGCACGGTATTGCAATGGCATTTACAGGTATGCGCTTGTTCCACCATTGATAATCGGAGGAAGCTTCAATGAAAATTATGGTAGTAGGTGGCGGCGGAAGAGAGCATGCCATCATAAAGAAAATCAAGCTTAATAAGGATGTTACCGAGATATTTGCTCTTCCCGGAAACGGCGGTATGGCGGGGGATGCAACCTGCGTTAATATAGGCGCGAAGGATATTCCTGCAATCGTTGATTTTGCGGTAGAGAATAAAATTGACTATGCAATCGTTGCACCGGATGATCCGCTTGTTCTCGGTGCTGTTGACGCACTTGAAGAAAAAGGAATCCCGTGCTTCGGTCCCCGTGCAAATGCGGCGATAATCGAAGGCAGTAAGGTTTTTTCAAAAAATCTTATGAAAAAGTACAACATTCCGACAGCACAGTATGAAGTGTTCGATAATATGGATGCTGCGCTTAAGTATCTTGAAACAGCACCGATTCCGACTGTTGTAAAGGCGGATGGCTTGGCACTCGGCAAAGGCGTTATAATCGCAGAAACAAGAGAAGCTGCCATGGATGCTGTAAAATCAATGATGCAGGATAAAGCCTTCGGAAAGAGCGGCGAGACAATCGTTATCGAAGAATTTCTCACAGGTCCCGAGGTTTCCGTCCTTGCATTCACGGACGGCAATGTGGTTGTTCCGATGGTTTCTTCTATGGATCATAAGCGCATCGGAGATAATGATACGGGGCTCAATACCGGCGGTATGGGAACTGTTGCTCCGAATCCTTATTATACCGATGCGATTGCAAAGGAATGTATGGAGACTATATTCCTTCCCACAATTAACGCGATGAACAACGAGGGAAGAACCTTTAAGGGTTGCCTTTACTTCGGGCTTATGCTCACTCCGAACGGTCCCAAGGTTATTGAGTATAACTGCCGCTTCGGTGATCCTGAAACTCAGGTTGTTCTTCCTCTTCTTGAATCGGATCTTCTTACGGTTATGAAAGCTGTTACGGAAGGTAAGCTTTCTGATACAGAGGTTAAGTTCAGCAATAAAAGTGCCTGCTGTGTAATTATGGCATCAAAAGGATATCCGGAAAAGTACGATAAAGGCTTTGAAATGACAATTCCGTCAGCAATTTCCGATAAGGTTTATGTTGCGGGTGCCGCGCTTTCCGATGGAAAGCTTCTCACAAACGGAGGAAGAGTTCTTGGCGCGACGGAAATTGCGGATACACTTGAAAGCGCAATTGAAGGCGCATATAAGCTTGTTTCGGAGATAAGCTTTGAAGGTGCATACTATCGCCGTGATATCGGTGCTAAGGCACTTCGTGCAAGGGAGGAAAAATAAGTATGGTATACAGAGTGTATGTAGAGAAGAAAAAAGAGCTTGCAAACGAGGCGCGTGCGCTTCTTTCAGATGCAAGAACACTTCTCGGGATAAAGAGTCTTACAGACGTCCGCGTTATAAACCGTTATGATGCGGAAAATATATCGGAAGAGCTTTTTAACTATGCAAAGCAGACCGTTTTCTCGGAGCCTCAGCTTGATATAGTTTCCGAAGATATTAATGTTTGCTCTTGCGATGCAGCTGTTTTTGCGGTTGAACCGCTTCCGGGGCAGTTTGACCAGCGTGCCGATTCTGCGGCACAGTGTATCCAGATAATCTCTCAGGGCGACCGTCCGCTTATCCGTACGGCAAAGCTTTATGCATTGTACGGCAATCTTACGGATGCAGATATTGCGGAGATTAAAAAATATGTAATCAACCCTGTTGAGTCAAGAGAAGCAGACCTTGCAAAACCGGAAACTCTCAAGGTAGAGTACGAAATCCCAACAGAGGTAAAAACTCTTGATGGCTTTATTGAGCTTGACAGAAAAGGTCTTGAAAGCTTTGTTTCGGAATACGGTCTTGCAATGGATGCAGACGATATTGAGTTCTGTCAGAGCTACTTCAAATCTGAAGGCAGAAATCCGACCATTACGGAAATCCGTATGATTGATACATATTGGTCTGACCACTGCCGTCATACAACCTTCCTCACAACCATTGACAGTGTCAAGTTTGAGGATGCGCTTTTGCAGAAAACCTATGATGAGTATATAGACACACGCCGCGCTCTCGGCAGAACAAAGCCCATATGCCTTATGGATCTTGCGACGATTGCCGTAAAGCATCTTCGTGCAAACGGAAAGCTCGATAAACTTGATGAATCCGAAGAGATTAATGCTTGTACGGTTAAAATCGAGGTTGAGGTTGACGGTGTAAAAGAGCCGTGGCTTCTCCTCTTTAAGAACGAAACTCATAACCACCCGACAGAAATTGAACCGTTCGGCGGTGCGGCAACCTGTATCGGAGGTGCTATCCGTGACCCGCTTTCCGGTCGCTCGTA
>SVLF01000028.1 GCA_015068085.1 Oscillospiraceae bacterium | reverse complement strand
CACAGTGGTGGTATAATCATCGGCTCCGTCATTATACTCGGCAGTGACTACGTAGTTACCAATCTCTGTTGGAGTAAACATATTTCTGCCGATAAGACCGGAAATTTCCTTGCCGTCTTTATTCACGGTATAAGTAACGGCAGTATCGGAAGTAACAGGGCTTCTGCCGTCTTTGGAAACGATGGTGGGAGCGAGATTGAGGGAAGAACCGTAAGTCATAGTACCGCCGGAGATGGCAAGAGACTTATCTGAACTTACAGCGTAGATTTTTACAGGCTCGGAATTGCTTCCGAAGTAAACACTGTTGCCGCTGTAAGCGGATCTGACCTCATAAACACCGGAGGATGCAAATGAATACTCTGCTGTCCATTTATCGCCGGACTTTTTGGCATTGACTGTCTGAGCAGAGCCGGTGCTTAAGTCTGTAATCTGGAAATAGACGCTTCCGGTGATTTCAGAAGGAGCAACAGATGCCGAAAGAGTCAGCGTATCTCCGTCAACAGTAGTGACATTCTGTCCTGTAATCACCTGAGAGCTGGTGGAAGTCTGCATAGGCACAAGATTGTTGGGTTTGCACTTTTCACTGCCAACCATAATGTAGCCGGCAGATTCATCGTGGAATACTTCCACATACTCAGCGCCGGATTTGTAATAATACTTTGTGGCAGTGCTGTTTTCTCCGGATATGTTAACGGTAACCTCAGCCACATAGACATAGGTAGCGCCCACCGTATAGCCGCTTGTGGATTTAATATCGGTGGCTATTTCTACTTCCGGAAGTCCGGTGGTGAGGGTAGCTGATGTTTCTACCGTCAAATCGCCCTGAGTGCCGTCGGCTTTTCTGTTATGGAATACGCGGTAAGCATCGGTATACTCTGTGCCGATAGCATTTCCGGCATCAACGGCATACAGTTTGCCGCTTTCATCCACCCAGAAATAGGGAGCTGTGTAGGTATAGTCTGTAACAACACCGTTGGCATCTGTTGTTGCCTCTTCTGATGTTGCCATCATAGTGTAGGTCTTGCCTCCGTCGGTTTTGGTCACGGAATTCCACTCGAGGATGGTCTCAATGATATCCTCGGAGACAGAGGAGCTTGACTGTACCGTATCGCCGTTAACGACAGATTCTGCACCGTTGGCAACGGTAAGAGTTGCAGAAGTAGGTGTTTTGGAAATAGTCAGGGTAGCGGTTCGGGTATATACATAGTCAGCACCCTGGCTGATACGGCAGCGGAATTGTCTGCCGTCCATTTCGGCTGTTACATTCTCCACGGTAAGTACAGATGTGTTGCTTCCCGAAATTTTTGTCCAGCTCTCGCCGTCATTATACTGCCATTCATAGAAAATGGTCTTGTTGCTGTCGGAAGCAATTTGTGTAGAGAAGGTGGCATTAAGTCCCTTGGCAGCCGAGGTGTCCTTGGGCTGCTCGGCAATACTGAATTTGCCGTCGCTTCCAAGAGTTGTACCGACTACCGGTGCGGTCTCGAGGCTTCGAACACCGTAAGCGTTGGCAGCAACCACACGGAAATAGTAGGTAGTGCCGGCATTAAGCTCGCTGACCGTATAGCTGATTTTACCGTTAGAATCCGCTGTAGTAGAGGGAATCGGGTCAAGCGGAAGCCATGTATCCTGGTCACGGCTTATATAGACCTCAAACATAGCCGCATCATTTTCGGCCTTCCATTCCAGAGCGACGGAATTATCTGTAATATCGGTTACTGTCAGCTCCTTGGGAAGGGAAGGTGCCTGCTTTACATTGGAGGTAATATAGCCGACAACGATAACATCTTCGCCGTTGAGCTTGGTATTGGAAATACCGAACTGCCAGTTGAAGGCATATCCTGTCACGCCTGCCGGAAGATTGTCAACAGCACCGGTATATGTAGCACCGGACATATCGCTGTATACACCGCCGGCACTGAAGTGCGAACCCTGTTGCACACCGACAACTGCATCGCTGCCGAGTGCGCCGCCGCCGAATCCAACTTCCAGATTTTCCTCAACGCCAACGGCAAAGCTGTTTTCTTCGCTGTTGGAAGCAGTCTGGCTGATGGTAGTGAGAGAGCCGCTGTTGGAGCCTGCATTTGTGAGAAGCTGCACATCACCGATGGAAGTCCACTTGCCCTTTGGAGCTATCGTATAGGAGGAAGGATCTCCCGGTGTGCTTGTGAGAATATTGCCTCGGATAGGCTCAAGACCTTCTGTTCTCTCGGCAATAGCATCATAAGTCTCAACAGGCACGATGACCGTTGCCGGAACCATTGGATCTTCGATAGTGAGCGGTCCCTTTGTGCCATCGGGCCAGGTGGCATTGTAGTAGTAGCGGTGATAAGGAACGGTGTACATAATTACATAGTCATCACCGGCATCACCGGAGCGTTCCACGCTGGTCTCCACCTCGGTGGAGGTCATATGCTCGTAATCCGTTGTGACGGAAATATCAAACTCAACTTCCATTGCAACACCCTTGGATATCTCTACAGAGGTGAACACACCCAGAGATGCGCCAACGCTGACCGTTGAGCCCTCCATAGTGCCTTCTACCTTGCCATAGGCGGTAGCACCGTTGTTCAGGTAGTTGTCATAGGTATCCGCAACATCGGCAAAGTAAGGTGCCGACTGAAGGATCGCCTGCACCTCAGGCTTTGTGTAGTAGCTTGATGTGCCGACATATTCGAGGAGCACGCCGTCGTTGTCCACATCGGGGCAGGCAACGGAAACATAGGTAGAGGCGCGTGAGGTATCGGTTCTGTTTATGTAGCTGCGTGCCTGATTGATGATACCCTCAAACTGAGTGTAAATCTCATTGTCATACTCTGCCACATAGCTCATGTAGTACCAGTACCAATCCTGGCCCGACTGCTTACAGCCGATAATGGCAATGAACTGCTCGGCACCGCTCTGATCATTATTAAAGTTGCCGACCACAACATCGGAGACCCAGTGGTCTGTCTTTGCCTGAAAATCGTTCGCGTTGTCATACTGATTAATGAAGGTGTTCAGATACTTGCCGGTTCCGGTGAAGCTTCTGGTTTTCGGATCAAAGGTAAAGAGCTCTGCAAAGAAAAGGCAGGTGGGAGCATCAGCGCCGACGCCGTCAAGATCCGCCACTGCAAGAGCTACCGGCGGGAAATAGCGGTTGGAAGAATCTAGAGAGTTACGGAGAATAGTGGAACCATATAATTGGTGTTCCATCTCATTTAACTCGATATGGAATGGCTTGCCAACACTGTAGTTTTTAGAACCCTGGTCATATTGAACGTGTATAAGAGCACCAATACTCCAGTCCTCGCCGTCTGTTTCGGATGCAGCACCGAGGCGGCCGCCGATGAGAAGATCCATGCAGGCGTTGCCGTCAATATCCGCAACGGCAGCATTTGCCGCACGGAAAACCTGGGGCTTACTTGTGTCGCCCTGCAGGTCATCTGTTCGAAGAGGAACTTCTAAATCCTTGATAAATTCTTCGGAAGAAATATAGCTGTCGGAAGAGTTTGCACCGTAGACATATGCATGAGGATTCTGCTGCTGAGCATTGATACAGCTGCTGTCATTATCAACAGGCATAGAAACCGTGATAACAAGATCATCGGTATAATCCTTCTTAAGGTCGCCTGCAGCCAAAGCTACGATAGCAGCACGCATAACACCGCCGTCAGTACTGTCGGCAGACTTTTTTGCAGAGATGTTCTGATCCTTCAGAATCTCGGAAGCACCTATGGTCTTCCAAAGGCTCAGGGAATCGCCCTTGGAGCCGGTATCGTAGATTCTGACCTCGTTTGTGCCGAAGTAAACAGCAATTTCATCGATTCCGTCGCCGTCGAAGTCGCCGGTAGTTACGTCGAAGAGGGCATCAAAGGTTGCGTTATATATGGTTCCCACCTCATCCAGAGCCGGAATCTTACCCAAGACAACATTTCTTACAACAGATTCTGAGTATTTGCCGTCGGACTCAACAAACCTGACGATTTCAAGACAAGCTGTAAAATCCGCGCGCTTATCAGCGGATTTCACATAAAGCTGAGCCACTCTGTCCTCTTTGCCGCTGGCAGAGCGATAGGCTTCTGCTGTTTCGTAGGTGCGGAGCAGGTGGCTGTTCTTGCTCTCGATACCGCTGCCGATAACAGAGGCCTCGCCGCCGGTCCGACCATTGGTATATCCTCTATTTTCATTGAGATCCGCCCAATCACCGTTGCGGTACTGACCGTAGAGCTTATAAGCACCACTGTCTTCGAGGTCTAAGATACCATTCATAGTGGAGCCGTTGTTGAAACCTTTGTTCTTTAAGCTGAGATTATCTCGGAGAACCCAGCCATAGTGGCTCGAGCCGTTATAGTTGAGATAAAGCTCGTTTTTTACATTCATTGTGCTGTTGCCGGGACCTATGTAGGACTCGTCGGTTGTTTCAAGACCAAGGTCGAAGCCGAGAGCCTCATAGTCCGCGCGGCTCATCTCTCCCTTTTCGGAAGAGCCGGCCGCTTCTGCAACCGTCACGGTACCTGCAGGCAACATTCCCGCAACCATAACGATGGCTAAGAGCCATGCCGCAAATTTGTTAGCTCGTGTTTTTGTTTTCATTCTGTGTTTTCCGTCCTTTCAATATAAATTTATGTTATTAGTTTCATTCTTTATCCACTGCTTATCTGCACATCTTCCGACTGTGCTTTTGCAATAAGGCGAACAGTGGATTCAAGCTCGATAAGTGCGCTGTCACACGCAGGCTCGTTAAGCAGCTTTATGGGAACGCTTTTCCAATCCTCGTTGCACCTTATCTTATAGGGCATATCTGCGTCAATGCCCTCGGCTTGCGGAGCATAAACCAAAATTAAATGGTATTCTTCGCCGCGCCGCAATCTGAAACAGGCATCGATTCCGTCGTCAAACTTGTCAATTTTGGCAACACCCATATCACGCAGAGCCTTGCAAGCCGTAGGCAGATTCCCGCATATTGCTATCCGTATATCTTTCAGGAGCTCAATGCTCGCTTTTTTTGCCAATGCTTCACTGCTGAAGGTCATGTTTGATTCTCCTTTCCGTGTTAATTTCAAGTATAATTCTATTTGCAATAAGTGTATCATAAAAAAATCGGTCTGTGGGGAGTTGCGAAAAATTGATACATATTTGCGAAGAATTTGATTTAAAAATATTTTCCGGACTGTTTCTAAAAAATGTATTGAAAAATGCTTAATAATGATATAATATTATATTAAATCTAATATTAGAAGGCTGTCGGGAAAAGAGATGCAAAATGAGAATAGCAATATGTGACGATGAAGTATTTTACAGAGAGCAAATTTTAGGACTCACTCAAAAATATGCTATACAAAACAAATCAAAGAAAATTACGGTTTCCGCTTTCACTCATGCAGAGGAGCTGCTTGATGCCGTAAACAAAAGCGGTGGCTTTGACATATATATCCTTGATGTCATTATGCCGGGAATGAATGGCATTGAGCTTGGTAAGCTCTTACGGGAAAAAGGCTTTGATGAAAGAATTATCTATCTTACTACAAGTGATGAATTTGCCGTCGCCTCCTACAAGGTAAATGCCGCAGATTATATGATCAAGCCTGTGCCGGAGAATGAGTTCATTTCTTCTCTTGACAAGGTGGTAAAATCCGTTTCCGACATAAAGGATAAATTTACACTCATTAAGACAAAGGACGGAAGCGTTAAGCTGAGCTTTGACAATCTTGTGTATGCAGAGCTTATAAAAAGAACGGTTATATATCACCTGCGTGACGGCAATGCGATTGAAAGCGTTTATATCCGCACGAATTTCGGTGATACGGTAAAAGATCTTGCTTCGGATAAGCGCTTTGTTTTCTGTGGAAAGAGTCTGCTTCTTAATTTACACCACATTTCAGGTGTGCAAAACGAGGCAATCGTTTTCGACAGCTCGGACAAAATCTTTGCAAGCAAAAAGCTGTGCCGTGAATTGCATAATGCTTGGGTAAGCTTTAATTTCAGTGAGGTGAACGGGATATGACAATACTGAGAGATATTTCGGTTATGTGGTCGCTTATACATACGCTCGTGATGTTTATGTTTTTATTCGATTCCCGTTATTCGAAGAAAAAAACGATAAAGCTCACTCTTTTAACAATGCTGCCCTTAATACTGTTAAACTTTATAATGTTTCTTGTCTGCGGTTCCGAAGGTTATATGCAAAGGATGCTTATAACACTAAGCTTGCCGAGCCTTATTTTCTTTTTTATATTGGCAAAGCACCGTGACGGGCGGTTTCTTTTCACTTTCTGCGTAATTGATACATTAGTGCTTGAAATCATATATATAACAAACATAATTGACCATTACATACCGGGGTATTGGTTTATGTTTACGGTAAGGCTTTTTGCATATCCTCTGCTTGAATGGTTTGTCATTAAAAAATTCAAGGCCATATATCACGACATACAAAATCAGGTAAAAAAAGGATGGGGCATATTTGCTCTGATAGGTCTTATGTTCTATGTGGCAATAACGCTTGCTATGAGCTACCCGACCACTATTACAGACCGTCCGGAATATCTTCCTGTTTTTGTGCTTCTGCTCATTCTTATGCCTGTTTCCTACATACATATTTTTACCACACTAAGGCATCAGCAAAATGTTTACAGGGCAAAAGAGCAGGAAAATATATTAAGAGTGCAGGTTTCGGATATTAAAAGCCGTATTGAAGAATTTTCTGTTGCCAACGATAAATTCAGCAAGGAAAGACACGATTTCCGACATAAGCTCCAGACTATTTCAAGATTGGTCGAAACAAAGCAGTATGATGAGCTTCTTGTTATGACCGAAAAATACGGTGAAACGTTGGATGAAACAAAGGTGAAGAGATATTGCGAAAACGCCGTGCTTGATGCAGTTTTTTCTTCTTATCTCGGCAGAGCTGAAAACAGCGGGATTAGGGTTACAACGTCTATCCGCTTCCCGGAGGAAATACCGGTAAGTGATATTGAGCTTGCAACGGTATTTGCAAATGCGATTGAGAACGCAATACACGCCTGCGAGAAAATCCCCGCACAAAACCGATGGATTGATATTAAGGTTATATTCAAGCCGAAATTCATGTTTCAGATTTCAAACGGCTATGACGGCAATGCTGAGCTTGACGAAAACGGAATTCCGGTTACCCGCGAGAAAGGTCACGGCTTCGGTACACGCTCAATCGTAGCTTTTTGTGAAAAGCATAATTCGTATTACAACTTTGAAGCAAAAGAAGATAGATTTGTTCTGCAAATAGATTTTTAGAACCTAAAATAAAAAAGCGGTTTTGCTATTCAAAACATTGAATCAGATACGGATTTATGATATACTGTATAATAATATAAAAAAGAAAAGGTTTTGGTGATTATTATGTATTCTATTTATGTTGTTTACAAAACTATCCCCGGTCATCGTGAAGCTTTCATCCGTGAGCTTAATGAAAGCGGTGTTGCCGCTGCAGTTCGTGCAGAGAACGGCTGCATCCGTTATGACTATTATCTCTCTGAAAAGGACGAAAATGAAATTCTTCTCATTGAAGCGTGGGAGACAAAGGAGCATCAGCAGATTCACGTTACCCAGCCGCATATCGCAACGCTTAAAGCACTCAAGGAAAAACACGTTGTTGATACAAAGCTCGGCGAATTTGAATTGAAGTAACCGTGAAAAAGCTTTTGACTGTTTTTGCATTACTCGTATTGTGCTGTGGGCTTTTTCTTTGTTGTGTGCAAACAAAGGAAGAACCGCGCCTTGATGAGTTGCAAATAGAAGCGCTTCGTGAAAGATATCCTGTGTACACACAGGACCCTCCGACTGTTGATACATATCCGGTTCCGTTTAAAAAACTGTGCAAACGCATAGATACCTTTGCCTATGTGGAGATAACGGGCGAGATACAGTATTATTCGAAGTACATCTCCATGGGAGATGCTGCGTGGGATGCAAAAAACGGCAGTGCGAGTAGCTTTTATGAATATCCCGCCGTTGTCATAGATGATACGGAAAAACTGTTTGAGCAAGGTGAGAAAATCACCATTGCCTCAAATATGATGTTTTACGGTTATGAGCCGGAGCTTTCGCCGGGTATGAAAGTAGTCTTTGCGGCAACGGGTGAGTGGCACAAACCGAAACAGTACGGATTTAGCAAAATAGGCACATATTACATAACCGAGGACGGATTTGCGCTTTCTGCATTTGATGAAAAGCTTTATCAAATGAAAAAGCCACTGTCGGGCGTTACGTTAAAAACACTTATGCGCGAGCTTGGAAAACTGAAGTAGAATAGTTGTAAACAACGGCTTCTCGTTAACGAGAAGCCGTCATCTTTTATAAATATAATGTTTCGCCGCTTTTGATACAGAGTGTTTCACCTTCATTTGAGAACCACACATCCGTGGTGGTCGGGTTTTGAAGAATCTTTCCGTTTGCCGAAACGTGTACACGGCGGCTTGCGGTTATGTAGTCGTAAATCTCAATGTTTGTTGCATACCATATGTTGTCGTTTGAAGCGAGCATATCGCATACGCGCTCGATCAAATCCCAGTTGTTGTCATTGTCAAATTCATACGAATGTCCCCAGATATAAAGAAGATGCCCGGAACTGTAGGTTGCGTTTATAAACCGTTTTGTAATCTCTTCTGCCTCAAGATGCTTGCATGTAGGATGCCAAAGCAGAAAATCCTCCGGTAGACGGAAGCTTTTCGTAGAAACTGTTGTGCGGGAATACTCAATACCGCTCATTTTTGCCGCGAGCGCAGCTTCCGGAGGATTAATTCCGTTTGCATATGACATTCCGCGGATGATATATCCCGAAAGCTCTTCAAGCGCACGTCGGTCCTCTAAGATTTCCTGGACCATACCGTGCAACGGCAGATGGGAAAGTGATGCATGCTCTACGCCGTGTGCCGCGATTTCATGCCCCTTGTAAAGCGTTGGAATGTCCTCGACGGCGACTCGTTTTCCTTTGTGAAGAAGACCTGAGTTTAAGTGAAACGTGCCCTTTATACCAAAACGGTTAAAGATTTCGACGAGGCGATAATCTGCAGCGTTGCCGTCATCAAAGCTCATTGTTGCGGCTTTTGATTTGCCGCCCGGATATTTGTTAAAACGTACCATGACCTATGCTCCTTTTTGTCGTTTATTTGCATACAAGTATACCATAAAAGGGAAGTGCATTCAACAAAAACAGTACTTTCAAACGACTTTTGTACGATTTCACAATTTCCACCGCAAAATTATCAAATTTTGTTTGACATTTGGGTGAAAATGCGTTATTATATTATATATGTAATTTCAGACGGTGAAGATGTGTAAGTAGCTGTTGCTTTTGCGGATAAGAGATCGGAAATCAAAGGCTGTAAGTTTCCGTTTCGCAGGCAATGCGTGAATTTCAGCATCGGAGTCTCCTCGCGAAAACCGGATTTCCGGATTAAGCAGGGCGCTTCATGTCCGCGAAACAGGCATGACGAAAGTGCAGAAGATAAAATTCTGAATTTGGGTGGTACCGCGGGTTATTATGCTCGTCCCGAGAATATCGGGGCGAGCTTTTTGTTTGCCCGCATAAAATACGAAAGGAAGATTTCAGATGTCAGAAAAGACAACACAGCTCCGCGAAAGCTTTGTATCTGCTCTTTCCGCGGTTGACAATATGGAAGCGCTTGAAGCTATCCGTGTTGAATACCTCGGCAAAAAAGGTCTTGTTACAGAGCTTTTAAAGGATATGAAAAACCTCTCTCCCGAGGAAAAGAAAACCTTTGGTCAGGCAGTAAATGTCCTCAAAGAAGAAGTGACCGAGATGGTTGCAGGAAAGCGCGAGGAGATAAAGCAGGCAGAGATTGAGCGCGAGAACAACCTCATGCCGGAGTTTGATATCTCCGCACCTGCAAATCTTGATCGCGGCTCATATCATCCGATCACGCTTGTTCAGCGCCAGTGTGAGGAGATATTCCGTTCAATGGGCTTTGCTGTTGAGGATTACAGCGAGATTGTTACGGACTATGAGTGCTTCGAGGCACTTAACATCCCGAAAAACCATCCGGCACGTGATATGCAGGATACGTATTACCTTGAAAACGGTCAGCTTTTAAAATCCCATACCTCTGCGGCGCAGAATGCAATTTACAAGAAGTATAAGGACGCTCTTATCAATGAAAGCAAACCGATCAAGGCGATTTTCCCGGGACGTTGCTTCAGAAACGAAGCGACCGATGCTTGCCACGAAAATACCTTCTTCCAGATGGAAGGCGTCATGGTCGATAAAAATATCTCCATTTCAAACCTCATTTTCTTTATGAAGACAATGCTTTCAGAGGTTTTCCAAAAAGACATTAAGGTACGTCTCCGTCCGGGATTTTTCCCGTTTGTTGAGCCGGGCTTTGAACTTGACATAAGCTGCCTTATCTGCGGCGGAGAGGGCTGTGCTTCGTGTAAGCACAGCGGCTGGCTGGAGCTGTGCCCCTGCGGTATGATTCATCCGGAGGTTCTCCGCGCCGGCGGTATTGACCCCGAGGAATACACGGGCTTTGCGTTTGGCCTCGGTCTTACCCGCCTTGCGATGATGAAATACGGTGTAAAAGATATTCGTGACTTAAACTCCGGAAGCCTTAAGGTGCTTTCGCAGTTTACGGATGATAAGTAAGAAAGGAGAGGAAAGAATATGTTTTTGTCAATGAACTGGATTTCGGACTTTGTCGATTTGTCCGGACTTGATAGATTAGAGCTTATCAATAAATTTTCCCTCTCCACGGCAGAGGTTGAAAATGAGATATTCTTCAAGGGAAGTGACCTCTCGGGAATAGTTGTTGCGGAGATTATGTCCGTTGAAAACCATCCTGAATCCAAGAAGCTTCACCTTCTCAAGGTTGATGCAGGCGAGGCAGAGCTTATTGACGTCGTCTGCGGCGCACCGAATGTCCGTGTCGGAATGAAGACTGCGTTTGCAAAGGTTGGCGCAAAAATCGGCGAGATTGAAATTTCACCGCGCAAGCTTGCGGGATATCTCTCCTGCGGTATGTGCTGTTCCGAAAAGGAGCTTGGCCTTTCTGATAACAACGACGGCATTATGGATCTTGATGCAGACCTTAAAAACGGCACTGATTTAAAAGATGTCTTTGCAATTGACGACATCGTGTTTGAGGTAGATAACAAATCTCTCACAAACCGCCCCGACCTTTGGGGACACTACGGTATCGCGCGTGAGTTTGCCGCAATCGCAGGACGTGAGCTCCGTCCGCTTGACGTTGTTGACCTTGCGCAGTATGCAAGCCTTCCGAAGCTTGATGTTAAGATTGAAGATCCGCTTTGCTATCGCTATTCGGCGCTCCGCTTTGAGAACATTTCAAAGCATGTAAGCCCGATGAATATGCGCATCCGCCTTTACTATTGCGGAATGCGTGCAATAAACCTTCTTGCGGACCTCACAAACTACCTCATGCTTGAAATGGGACAGCCGATGCATGCGTTTGACTCGAGAAAGGTTGACAAAATCCGCATAAAGCGTTTTGATAAACCCTTCAAGTTCCGGACTCTTGATGAGGTCGAGCGCGATATCGATGAGAACACGCTTATGATTTGCAACGGCGACACTCCGGTTGCTATTGCCGGAATTATGGGCGGTCTTGATTCCGAAATCGTTGAGGATACAAGCTCATTAACGCTTGAATCTGCAACGTTTGATGCATCCTCCATCCGCAAATCCACAGTGCGCCTCGGCCACAGAACAGATGCTTCTCAGCGCTATGAAAAGAGCCTTGACCCTGAAATGACGGTTCCTGCTATTGCGCGTTTCGTAAAGCTTCTTCTCGATATCGACAGCGGCACGGTTATCACAAGCTCACTTACAGATGAATATGCGTTTAAATATGATAATGTTGAATTGTCGTTTGACAAGTCATTTGTTGACCGTTACACGGGAATTGAAATTGAAAATGACCGCATCGTAAAAACGCTTTCTTCGCTCGGCTTCGGCGTAGAGAATGAGGGTGACAACTTCAAGGTTTCCGTTCCGTCATGGCGTGCGACAAAGGACGTCACAATGAAGGCTGACATTATCGAGGAAATAACAAGAATTTACGGCTATGACAACTTCGCGGTAAACACCGCTGCTGTTCCGCTTTATCCGGTGCGCGCGGCTCAGGAAAAGACGGATGAGGACAGAATAAAGGATATTCTCGTTCACCGCTTTTCTCTCCACGAAACACATTCGTATGTCTGGGCGTATTATGATGAATACAAGGCTCTCGGAATTGATATTGAGCCGAATGTTGAGCTTGTAAATGCAACAAACCCGAACATTAAGACGATAAGAAAATCAATCGTGCCGACACAGCTTTGTCAGGTAAAGGCAAATACGGCATATGCTCCCGATTTCGGTATTTTTGAAATCGGCAGAACGGTAAACGGACTGAAGGCTGACGGACTTTGTGACGAGCACAAAAAGCTTGCGATAACTCTCTTTAGTAAGACAAAGAGTATGGAAAGCCTTTACTTTGAGCTTCGCGATATGCTGGCTGTAATTGCAGACGATATCAAGCACGAAGCGCTTACCTATGAGAAGATTGAGGAAAAGAGCTCGTACAAGCATCCGAAAAACCTCAATGCAATTTACTGCGCAGGTGTTCGCCTCGGTGAGATAGGCATTGCAAACGCTCAGGTTTCAAAGAAAATTGACAAAAAGGCAAATATTGTATTTGCTGAGATTGATGTAGCGGAGTTTGCAAAGATTAAGAATGCAAGCATCAAGTATGAAGAGCCGTCCCGCTTCCCGGAGATTGAAATTGACCTTTCGTTTGTTTCTGAAAAGTTTGCTCCGATAAAGGCGGCAATTGATGCGGCAAGCTGCCCGCTTATCAAGAAGGTTTCCGTTGTTGATACCTACACCGACGAGAGCGGGAAGTCAATAACCGTGCGTATGATTTTCTCGGACAGCGAGAAAACGCTTACCCGCGAAGAGGTTATGGATGTTGCCGACGGCATCATCAAAACTCTAGAAACTCAGGGTATCGCACTTAAAGGATAAATAGAATAAATTACCCGTGTTCTGCGCTGTATTCAGTGCCGAACACGGGTGATATGCAAGAAAAATGTCTGGAGAGATTTTTGTGAACATACTTGTTGTTGATGCGCATGGCGGCGGCGTTGGAAAGGCTCTCGTCGCAGGAATAAAGCAAAATATTCCGGAGGCTTATGTTGTTGCTGTAGGAACAAACAGCGTTGCAACCTCGGCAATGATAAAAGCAGGGGCAGACAAAGGTGCCACGGGAGAAAATGCGATAGTTGTATGTAGCCGCAACGTGGATGTAATTACCGGTCCAATTGGAATTATAATTGCGGATGCGCTTTTAGGGGAGATCACGCCCAGAATGGCGCTTGCTATATCGCGTTCTGATGCAAAAAGAGTTCTTATTCCGATGAAAAATTGCGGAAATATCGTTGCAGGTGTAGGAGATATGAATATGTCTCAGCTTATTGCAGATGCGGTTCGGGAAATTAAAAAAATGATGTGTTGACACAGAAGACAAAATATGGTACAATATTTAACATAATATGCACGAAGCATATTATTGCAGGTCAGAAGACTTTATTATAATAAAATTTATTGAATTGGCATATTAAGAAGGTATGCATCTTTCTTGAGGAAAGGTGTATGCTTTTTATTTTTATGCTGAGAAAGGAGAATAATGAAAAAAACAGGAGTTCTGATTATTTCGCTGATCGTGGTGGCGGTTTTAAGTATAATTTTTGCCGTAGGCATTGGACCGGTATTCGTTTCTCCGGTTACAACGACAAAGGTGCTGATATCAAAAATACCGTTTTTCGGCTCTTTTTTGCCTGTCAGCTGGGATGCGCTTTCTGAGAATATTGTGCTGATGCTGAGGCTTCCGCGCGTGCTTCTCGGATTTATCGTTGGTGCGTCGCTCGCTGTTTGCGGAGTTACGATGCAGGCGCTTGTCCGCAACAAGCTTGCCGACCCGTTCATTCTCGGCGTATCGTCGGGCGCATCAGCCTTTGCAACGCTTGGGATGCTTTTCGGCGCGTTTTCGTTTCTCGGTGTGTATTCGCTGTCAATAAGCGCATTTTTCGGCGCGGCGGCAACGATAATTGCGGTTTATGTTCTCTCGCGTCATCGCGGACGTATAAATATCACTCAGCTTCTTCTCTCAGGCGTTGCCGTATCAATGATTATGGACGGAGTAACGCGGATAATCAAGCTTTCGGCACCTAATGCGCTGGGGCTTCATAATGCAGAGTTCTGGATGTCCGGGAGTCTTGCGGGAGCAAAATGGGCGTATCTTGGCTTGCCCACAGCGGTTCTTGTTTTATGCATGGTGTTTCTTATGCTGAACCACCGGGGACTGAACCTTCTTCTTCTCGGCGATGAAAACGCAACGTCGCTCGGAGTTAATGTTTCACGCCTTCAGAAGCAGCTTATTCTCGTGGCATCGCTTATTGCCGGAGCTACGGTTGCCGTAAGCGGAAGCATCGGCTTTGTTGGACTTATGGTACCTCATTTTACACGCCTTATCTGCGGCGGAGACCATAAACGGGTGCTTCCCGTATCCGCGCTTCTCGGTGGAATACTCGTCGTGTGGGTAGACGTTGCGGCAAGAATGCTTCTCGCGCCTGAAGAACTCCCTGTAGGCGTGCTTACGGCAGTTATCGGCGGGCCTGTGTTCATCGCTCTTTTGCGCCGTAACGGCAGAGAAAGGGGATAGGTAAGAAAATGAGATTGCAGATAAAAAATCTTTCCTATTCATACGATAATGGAAACGCAATAGAAAATGTATCGCTTGACGTAAAACGCGGCGAATTTGTCGGGGTTATCGGCCCTAATGGTGGAGGAAAGTCCACTCTTCTGAAAAATGTGTATCGTGCGCTCACACCTGATTCAGGTGAAATTTTGCTTGACGGTGAGAACGTTTTTGCAATGCCATACAGAAAAACTGCGCAGAAAATGGCAGTTGTGGGGCAGGAAAATGATGTTCCGTTTGATTTCACCGTAGAAGAAATGGTTGCAATGGGCAGAAGCCCGAGAAAAAAGCTTTTTGATTCGGATACCATAGAAGACCGGGAAATGGTTCATCACGCTCTTGTCCATCTCGGAATGGAGAATATGGCAAAACGAAGCTATTTAAATCTTTCCGGCGGAGAAAAGCAACGTGTTCTTCTTGCACGTGCCGTGGCGCAGGAGTGTGACTTTTTCGTGCTTGACGAGCCGACAAACCACCTTGATATCAGCTATCAGCTTGAAATTTTTGATTTCATAAAACGTCTTGACATTACCGTGCTTGCGGCAATTCATGACCTTAATATGGCGGCGCTTTACTGTGACAGGATATATGTTTTAAAGGACGGTAAAATTATGCTTTCAGGTACCCCGGAAGAAGTGTTTACGCCCAAAAATATTTTCGATATTTTCGGCGTATATTCCTCCGTTGCGAAAAATTCAGAAAACGGTAAGCTTACAATTTCTTATTTCAGCGGTCATTCGAGTAAAGGCATTCATTAATTTGTTTAACGAAAGGGTATTAAAAAATGAAAAAGATTATATCAATAGTTCTCGCAAGTCTTATGCTTATCGCGCTTTTTGCAGGATGTGCAGACACACATAACGGGAATTCGGAAAACGATATTGCGCAGGAAACAGTAGTTTTTGACAATTACGGGCGTGAGGCAGTTATAAAAAAGAATCCGCAAAAGGTTCTCACCCTTGGTCCTAACTGCACAGAGCTTTTCGCGGCGCTTGGGCTTTCAGACAAGGTTATCGGAAGAAGCCTCATAAATCACAGCCGTGGTCCGCTTCCCGAATATGCCGATGCGGTTAACGCAATTCCGCAGCTGAACTATGCCGAAGCAACGCGTGAAGCAATTCTCACGTCAGGTGCAGATTTTGTATATGCGATTGACTGGGAAATAAGTGACGCGGGTTGCAACATTGACGAAGCGAAAGGCTATGGAATGGATGTTTATGTAAATTCTGCAACAACGCCTGAAGAGCAGTATAAAGAAATTCTTGATATCGGAAAGATATTCGGAATTGAAGAAAGAGCAGAAGCGTTTGTT
Source organism: Oscillospiraceae bacterium (assembly GCA_015068085.1). Classification (GTDB taxonomy): domain Bacteria; phylum Bacillota; class Clostridia; order Oscillospirales; family JAAYXM01; genus SIG480. The sequence continues at coordinate 18,540 of SVLF01000028.1, read as the reverse complement.
GCAGACCAAAAGGCTCGCATTTCCGCCGTGCAGGAAAGGCTTCGCGGAAAAGAACCTGTAAAGGTGCTTGTGTATGACAGCGGAAACGACGGTGTTTTCACGTGTTCCGGAACAAATTTTGAGTCACTTCTCATTTCCCTTGCCGGAGGAAAGAACATATTTGATGATCTCACGGAAAAACATTGGGTAACCGTAAGCTACGAAGAAGTTATAAAAAGAGAACCGGACGTCATTGTCATTCATGACTATGATTCTCCCTCTGTAGAAGAAAAAATAGCTGAAATCAAGGCGGATTCGTCTCTTGCTTCGCTTGATTGCGTTAAAAATGAGCGTTTTGTGCCGATAACGCTTGAGAGCGTGCTTCCGGGCAACCGTATGGCGTACGCTGTGGAAGAGCTTGCGGAGGCGTTCTATCCGGAAACGCTCAGATAAAAGACTAAATCCTCCGCGGTGAACCGCCTCTGGATATACCGAGTACACCGTAAAGAGTGCCGTTTATCTCCTGCGGTGTGAGCAGACACAGAACATCAGGGCGCGGGAACGGCCGCCCCGTGAGCAGAGGAACGGCAAGACGTGTAGGAGAAAAAGAGCTGTCGCAAAGTGCATCGGTTGATTTTGCGAGCGCAGAGATTGCACTGTCGTGACATAATGCGTCTGAAAGTACATCAATTTTCTTCCAGTCGGTAATATCGCGCTTATGTTTTTTGGATGATGTGACGGCGTAGGCATATGTAATGCCGTCAAAGGAAAGTCCTTCTGCATAAAGCGATGTTTTTGTCACGCTTTTTTCTGCACTGAAAAATGTTTCGTCGGGGGAGAGAACACCGATTAAAAGCCTGCCGCCGTTTCCGCGGACATATGCGCGGCAGATACCGTGCAGTGATGCGTAAGTTTTTGCAGTAAGGACGATGCGGGAATCTTCCTCGCGGCATACAACAGAGCCGATAACCGACGGCCCGAGATATAAAGGCAGTGTTTTTTCCATACAAATCACCATATATTTTAAGTATTCTGGATAGAAATGAAGATAAAAACCGCAAAGCTTCGGTGTTTTTCCGTTGCTTTGCGGTTTTATCGTTATTGTTGTAAGAAATTAAGAAATGCTGTAAGGTCCGCGGACGAGAAGCGTTGCATCGCTTGTTGCTTTTATTCCGCGACCGTCAACCGTGCAGAGATAAAGGTGGTTTTTCTCAAGTGCTTTGCCGCCTGCAAGGTCTGCACCGGTTGTCATATCAATAAGACCGGGGGTGCCGGAGGAAACGCAGCTTGCGCTGCCGAGGCGCAGGAGAGCTTCGCATCCTACCTTTGCCGTGATTGTCTGACCGGACTTAAGCTTAACGAGAGCAAAGGTCGAGCTTGTGCCGGAAGCTGTGCCGACTTTTTCGGCAACCTTATCGGCAACGCTCTGAATAAAAGCGTCGTTTACAATCTCGTCAGAGCTTTTTGAAGTGTATTCTGAAATTTTATCGCTGATTTCGCCGGAGATTGAGCTGATTTTGTTGTCAAGCTCATCTTCGAGTGAGCTTGTTTTTTCGGCGATAATCTCATCCACCTTTTCGGAAATCTGCGGAGAGAGCACGTTGTTTATGTAGCTCAGGCTGACCAGCGGGTCATCCGAGGTTCCATATTCAGCGGCAATCGCAAAAAAACCGACGGTGATGAGTGCCGCAAGCAGTGCGACGGATGTTATTGCTTTCCATTTTTTCTGTTTCATTTGTAACATTCCTCCGTTTTTCTTTTGTTTATCAGTTTGCCATAAGCCCGAAGCTTACGGCGATTGCGTTGTCAACGCGATGCATAAGGTTTTCGTCAAGTCTTCCCATTTTTTCTTTGAGACGGGTTTTGTCGATTGTTCTGACCTGTTCGAGCAGAACAACAGAGTCCTTTGAAAGACCGAAGCTTTTCCCGCCAAGCTCAATATGGGTAGGAAGCTTGGCTTTGTTTATCTGTGAGGTTATCGCTGCTGCAATAACCGTGGGGCTGTGCTTGTTGCCGACATCGTTCTGGATGATGAGCACCGGACGCATTCCGCCCTGCTCACTGCCAACAACGGGACTTAAGTCGGCATAGTAAATATCTCCGCGTTTTATGCTGTAATTCACCAAAATTCACGCTCCGCAGGTAATGTAGTAGCCAAAAATTCATTTCGACAACTATATTTTTCCACAGGCGCGCATATTTTAATCAGCCTTGCGAAAATTTCTAAAAATTCTCAGCTGCTCTCCGCTTCATATTATGCCGGATCTGTTATGTATGTTCTTACAACCCGTTTTGAAATCGAGGTAAGCAGCTCATAAGAAATAGTACCGGCAAGACGGGAAAGCTCATCCGGAGAAATATATTCACCGTTTTGCGCTCCGAAGAGAACGACCTCGTCGAAAAGGGAAGCCTCCGGAATTTCGCTGACATCGGCAAGGAAAAGATCCATACAGATGTTGCCGAGAATTGGTGCGCGTTTTCCTCTGATAAGGCAAGCTGCCTTTCCGGAAAGTGTACGGTGAAAACCGTCACCGTATCCGCATGAAACAACTGCAATTTTCATATCGCGATTAGCCGTGAAACGGCGGTTATAGCTGATCGCATCGCCTTTTTTTATATGGCGTATATCGGCGATACGGCTCCTGAACGTCATTGCCGGGCGAAGGTCGAGCCCCGATACAGGCCTCTCTGTAGGAGAAAGACCGTATAGGATAAGCCCCGGCCGGATGCACGAAAGATGTGCTTTCTTATAGTTTACCACACCTGCGCTGTTTGCGCAATGGCAAAATTCAAATGTTTTTCCGCGTTTTTCCAAAATATCAACCACGCGGAGAAAACAGTCAAGCTGCTCTTCCGTAAATGCGGTGTCCTCGCTTTCTGCTTCGGAAAAATGCGTGAATATTCCGTCGGATGAAAGAAAGGTCAGCTTTGTGATTTTTTCAGCTTCATCTGCTGCGGCTTCAATGTGGGATTTATGTGCATATATTCCAAGCCGTGTCATTCCCGTGTCAAGCTTTATGTGCACGGAAAGCTTTTTATTTTCCTCCCGGAGCACAGCATCGAGGTGCTGTGCGTATTCAAGACTCGGCACGGTCTGTATGATACCGTTATCCGAAAGGACTTCGGCAAGCTCCGGCGGCGTGGGACCGAGAATCATAACAGGCGTACGGATGCAGGCTTCCCGAAGCTGAAGCGCCTCATCAATGCAGGCAACGGCGAGAATGTCGGCACCGAGCTTTTCATAAAGCTTACCAAGATCTGCGGCACCGTGACCGTAAGCGTTTGCTTTTATAACGCATATTATTTTCTTGTTTCCTGTAAATTTTTTGATTTCAAGGAAGTTGTGTTCGATATTTGACAGATTGATTACAGCTTCCGCTCTTTCTTTCGTGTTTGTCATTGTAGCTTATGTTCAGCCCTTTCAAATTTACACTGTATGACGCGTTCTCCGTCAGAAAATATTTCGGCATACAGGGGAAGTAAGTCATCTTTTGAAAACCACGAGCGCGTTTCAATCGCAGAGGATGCTCCGCTATTTCGTGAGATTATGAGATATGCGTCGCGGTCAAATATTTTTGTGTTTGTCTGCTCGCTTATGTTTCCGCTCGTCCAGTGCTTCATAAGAACAGGAACGGTGGAAAGTGGGGACAGATTATCCTCGTTGAGTCTGCCCATTTCAAGGTTTGCGCCGTCAAAGCTTATTGTTGAGCGCTCACCCGTTACGGTGAAGCACATACCTGCAATTTCATCCGGTGACACCACGCACGCACGGTCATCTCCCTCGCGGTTGTAGGTATAATCAAGGATGAAGCTTACCTCGCGTGACGGGAAATGTGCCGTTATATCCGCCCGGTAGTTAGCCGAGACAGTATCCCGCATGGTTTTGGTAACAGCGTCTGCACCGCTTTCTCCGGAAGAACATGAGGAGAGGGAGGTGAGCACGAGAAATATCGGGAGTAAAATCAAAAGCTTTTTCAATCTTCTTGCCTGACCTTCTTTATAACCGATTTGAGGGTGCACAGCATATCGGTGGGGGTCATCGAATATTCGCCATAGATTTCGGCGGCAAGGTCTCCTGCCGCGCCGTGCAGCCACACTCCAGTATATGCTGCGCGAACCGGCGGTATGCCCTGACCGGTTAAAGAAGTGATGATTCCGGCAAGAACATCGCCGCTGCCGCCCTTTGCCATACCGGGATTGCCTGTGGTATTGGCAAAGAGGTTACCGTCCTTATCTGCGCATAAGGTACGCCTGCCCTTGAGAACAAGCGTGCATTTATTTTTCTTTGCAAAGTTTGCGGCAAACTCTTCGCGGCGATTGTGGTCAAAATCGGGGACAAGCCGCGAAAATTCACCCTCATGCGGGGTGAGAATAAGCTCGCGCGGGGAAGCGGCAAGGTCAATGTGAAGCCGTGCCGCAATTGTTATTGCATCCGCATCCAGAACGAGCGGTGAAGCTCCTGAAAAAACAAGCTTCCTGACAAGCTTTTCGCTTTTTCGTGAAATGCCCAATCCGCAACCGAGCAAAACCGCGTCGTTTTTCATTTCGCAGAAGCTTCGAGGAATAAGAATAGGCTCATTAAGCTTTGATGCGAGGAGCGGGCGGATTTTCTTCGGTACGGAAAGAAAAACAAGCCCGCTGCCGGTATTTACTGCCGCCTGAGCGGAGAAGTAAGCCGCGCCGGTGTATTTTTCGCTCCCACAGAAGAGAAGAACGCGTCCGAAATCACCCTTGTGAGCATTTCTGTCGCGGACGGGGAGAAAAATGCTGTCGTTTGTTATGTCTGTAAGCATAGCGTTTCTCCTTTTACAGAAGGTCTGCTAAATTTATGATTTTTCTGTCTCTGTCGATAGCGTAGTTGCGCGTAAACGCAGTGCCGCTTGCTTCGCGCACGAGGTAGCACAGAAGAATGTCCGATTCATCCACGAGACGTCGGTTTCGCAGGTGCATGCAGAACTGGTCGTAGCTTTCGGAAATATAGACAACCTCGTCTGCGTTTTGCAAAACCGCGTCATACCGTCGGCGGGTTGCCGCAGGCCAGCGGCTTGCCTGATCACGGCATGGGAGAATCATCGACAGAGTTATATCCGCGCCATTCCGTTTCTTTTCAAGGATGAGCTCTGCGGCAACAAGATCAAAGCCCATTGCACCGCCGCTGCAAAAACGTGTTACCCCGGAAGCTATCAGAGTGTCAACTGTCTCTGATAGCAACGGGGGAAGTGTGTCGGCGTGTATTGTATAGATTTGTCTGTGCCCGGAAAAGGCACATACCGAACCGTCCATTTAAAATGTTCCTTTAAAATTAAATTGATATTTATATTGTATCACACTTTATATGCAAATGTAAAAGGATTTATGAAAAAATTACAAATCAAGCTTCAAATCTCCATCCTTTACCCAGCCGAGCTTGCGGCAGATAAGGTTGAGAAGCGGACAGATAATTGCAGGAAGGATGATGTGACAGAGCAAAAGCCCGCCCCACTGAGCAAATCCGATTGAGATGCCGTCATTTATCCAGCCGGTGTACATTCCTATCTGACCGACAAGACCACAGGTTCCCATACCAGAGGAAACCGGCGCACCGTTCATTTCGAGACCGAAAATGCACGTTGATATCGGTCCGACAATTGCGGAGGTAAGAATGGGAGCAATCCAAATTCGCGGATTCTTTACGATGTTCCCCATTTGAAGCATACTTGTTCCGATTCCTTGAGCCAAAAGCCCGCCCCAGCGGTTTTCGCGGAAGCTCATAACCGCAAAGCCGACCATCTGGGCACAGCATCCCGCAAGTGCCGCGCCGCCGGCAAGACCGGTGAGAGAAAGACCTGCGCATATCGCCGCGCTGGAGATGGGAAGCGTGAGCGCGATGCCGACGATAACGGAAACAATGATGCCCATCCAGAATGGGTGAAGCGTAGTTGCATACATGATAAGCTCGCCTATGTACGTTGCTGCAGTGCCGATAGGAGAGGCGATGAGCATTGCCGCAAAGCTTCCCGAGCAGATGGTGACAATCGGTGTAACAAGGATATCAAGCTTTGTTTCCTTGCTGACTGCCTTGCCAAGCTCCGAAGCGATAATTGTTATAATCAGAACGGCAAAAGCACCGCCGGCGCCGCCAAGCTCATTTGCCGCCATTCCGACGGAGGTGAGCGAAAAGAGAACAAGCGGAGGGCATTTCAGTGCATAGCCTATCGCAATTGCCATTGCCGCACCCTGTGCACCCTTTGCAAAGTTGCCGACAGCAACAAGAGAATCAATTCCGAGCTGTGTGCCGAGCGTTGAAAGAATGGTTCCGATTAAAAGAGATGCAAAAAGACCTTGCGCCATAGCGCCGAGTGCATCAATAAAATACCGCTTTGCGGAGATTTCAATATCCTTACGCTTCAAAAATTCCTTGAATTTCATATGTATTACTCCATGTTCTTATTAAGATTTTATGCTTTTGAAATAGTTTAAAAGCTTATCGTCTTTGACATCGCATACAACATCAAACAGCTTATGTATATCGCGGATTACGGCGCCGCGTCCGACAAGGTCATCAATAAGAGCGAGGAGTGTATCGTAAAATCCGTCTAAGTTAAGAACAACAATCGGTGCGGTCAGGCGCTGCAGATATTTGAGCGTAAGAATCTGGAAAAATTCATCCATCGTTCCTATTCCGCCGGGTGCGATGAGAAAGATGTCTGCATGCTTTTCCATAAGAGTTTTACGCTCGCTCATTGTGTCGACGATAACGGTGTTGTCGCAGTCGAAAATCTCTTCAAAATCACCTATAAAATCAGGCGATATTCCCATGATATATCCGCCGCGCTCGCGGACTCCTCTTGCAACAGCGCCCATACAGCCGGTAGCACCGGAACCGTAAACGAGAGAAAACCCATTTTCGGCAATTATGTTTCCAAGCTTTTGGATTTCGCTTTTGTAAGCGTCCGGAATCCTTTCAGATGCTCCGCCGTATACACATGCATAATATCTTCTTGACATAGCTTATATCCTCCATATATTCTTTTTACATAAATACATACTGCTACTTTTTCTTAGACTTGCGCGCATATTTGTCACACAGGTCATTTATCTGGTCGGTGAATTTCGCAAGCTCTTTATTTGTGAGTCCGCGGCTTTGTTCGATGATGGTTTTAAGGCGGCTGCATGCAGCCATAAGGCGCTCAAAAGCAAGATTCGCGCGTCTGCGCCCCTCGGAAACCTTTGTAAGCTTGACGATTCTTCCGCGAACGGTACATTCGCCGGAGATGAGGTCGTATTCGTCACCGCTGTAAGGTGCGGTTGCCGTAAAACGTAGTTTGTTGTATATCGTCTGTGCAAAGCTGTCACAGATGATATCGTCACCGTGGTTCACAAAAACCTTCATCGGCGGTTTTTCCATAGCACCGAGCCATGAAAGAAGCATATCACGGTCGGCGTGTCCGCTTATTCCTACAATGGACTCGATGCGTGCTTTGACAAGAATTTGCTCGCCAAAGAGACTGACGGATTTCGCACCGTTTATAAGCTTTCTGCCAAGTGTTCCCTCTGCCTGATAGCCGACAAACAGAACAGTGTTGTTTTCTTTCCAGAGATTATGCTTTAAATGGTGGCGTATTCGCCCTGCTTCGCACATACCGGAGGCTGAAATTATAACCTTGGGAACAATATCGAAATTGATGGCCTTTGACTCCTCGGAGGTGACGCTCAATCTCAATCCCGGGAAGGATATGGGATTAATCCCTTTTTCGATAAGTTCCAGCGCTTCATCGTCGTAATAATCGAAAAGATTATCCTGATATATTTTTGTTGCTTCAACGGCAAGCGGGGAGTCAACATAGACTATAAAGTTCTCAAAACCGCGGATAAGCTCCTGCTCTTTAATTATGCGGAAAAGATACAAAAGCTCCTGGGTTCTGCCTATTGCAAATGAGGGGATAACGAGATTTCCGCCTTTGGAAAAGGTTTCACGCATAATTTTTGTAAGCTGAGAAATATAATCCGGACGTTCGCCGTGAAGTCTGTCGCCGTAGGTGGACTCAATGACGACGTAATCGGCATACGGCGGCTTTTCGGGGTCGCGGATAAGCGGACGGCTGATGTTTCCGAGGTCGCCTGAAAACAGAACAGAACGGGTTTCGCCGTTTTCCGCTATCGTAAAATGTATGCTTGATGAGCCGAGAAGATGCCCGGCATCGGAAAAGCTTACCGTTATTCCGGGGAATATTTCCTTCGGCTGATTATAACCGAACGGGCAGAATTGCTCAAGAGAAGCTGTTGCATCCGCAACGGTGTATGCCGGAAGATATACGTCAAGCCCGGCTCGTTCTGCCTTTCTGTTTTGCCATTCAGCCTCTTGCTCCTGAATGTGTGCCGAGTCAAGAAGCATTATATTACAGAGCCGATGCGTTGCCTCGGTGCAGTAAACAGGACCGGTATATCCCTTTGCGGTAAGTGCGGGAATCATTCCGGAGTGGTCGATATGTGCGTGCGTCAGGCATATGGCATCAATGTCGGCAGGCAAGAGCGGAAGCTCGGCGTTTTCGTATGTGTCGCTGCCTTGCTCCATGCCGCAGTCTATTAAAATATGCTTGCCACATGCTTCAAGAAGCGTGCAGGAACCCGTAACTTCGTGCGCGGCACCGATAAATGTAAGTTTCATTTAAAATCACTCTCCTGTCTGTATTTATTATATAATAAAAAAATAAGCTTTTCAATATACTATGTTGAAAAAGCTGTGCTTTAATGTTTTTTCTTGAATAGAAAAAATATTTGTGATACAATATTATTCACAACCAGGTTAGATACAGATAGTGAGGTTTAATTTCAATGAAAATGAAAAAACAAAGCATTATTTACGCTGTGACGGTTATTCTTTCCGCATTGTTTATTTTTATCGGGCATATTGTGTGCCGCCCGGCGGGTTTTACCGAAGGTGTTGAGGATTATTACCGCGCAGAGGTTACGACGGTCGGCAATGTCGAGGAAGCGGAATTCAGCCTTGATGACGGGGAGACGATGGTGTCAAACAAGAGGATAACATTCTCTGCGCTTATGAAAAACGGTCCGTACAAGGGCGATACCGTGCAGGTTGTTCAGGATGTTGACGATATGTATGCGTATCAGCCGCGCGATGTTAAAGTGGGGGATAAGGTTCTAATATCACGTCCGAGCTACGATATGGAATCCGGTGCAATGGGGCAGGATGCCGAGTGGGTGCTTATTGAGCATAACAGAATTCCGTCTCTTATATGGCTTGTTGTGATATTCCTTCTGCTGATTGTTTTAATAGGCAGGAAAAAAGGTCTTTCAACAATTATATCTCTTATATTTACCGTTCTTTCGATTTTCCTTGTTTACATACCTTCCATATTGAAAGGTTTTAATGTATATTTAATGACGGTCATAGTGTGTGTGTTTTCTGTATTTATGAGCCTCATCGTGATAAACGGCTGGAACTTAAAAACCATATGCGCTATATTCGGCAACATTGCAGGTGTTGCGGTAGCGGGTGTTCTTGCGTATATTATGCATAAGCTTCTCGGACTTACCGGTATGATTGACGAGGACTATGTTATGCTCACGCTTATGGATCATCCGGTAGACCTTCGTGCTGTGCTATGGGGCGGCGTGGTAATCGGCGCACTCGGCGCGATAATGGACGTTGCAATGTCCATTTCTTCTGCAATGAAGGAGCTTAATGACACTATGGGAGAAAAGACCTTCTTCCGTATGCTTCATTCGGGAATGAATATCGGGCGCGATGCAATAGGAACGATGACGAATACGCTTATTCTTGCATATATCGGCGGCGCTCTTGCAACGGTGCTTTTGCTTGTGGCGTATAACAAAAATATTTATTACCTGTTCAATATGGAAATGATAATGTCAGAAATCGTCTGTTCAATAGTCGGAAGCATCGGCATCCTCGCCGCGGTTCCGCTAACCGCAACCTTTGCCGCATATATGTTTAATAAATATGAGGATAAAGAGTAAAAAGAGCTTTATCCCAAATAGAGATACCGAAGCTTAAGAGAATGAGGAAAACTCATTCTCTTTTGTATATTCAATGAAAATTTTCAGGCTTTTTGACATCCACTTATTTTTGTGGTGAATGAGCTGCTTCCAGATATCTATATTCATATCGCAGATGTCAAGATAACATAAATTCCCGGCTTCTATCATATCGCGGGTGACAAAATCAGGAAGGAATGAGAGCATATCCCCCTGAGTGATGAGTGAAGTAATCATATCGGTTCTTCCGATTTCAAGGATAGGAGTTATCTCCAGTGATTTCTTTGCAAGCTCTTTGTCAAAAACCCTTCTGTAGCCCTGTCCGTATTCGGTTAAAATGAAAGGCTCGTTTATAATATCGTGAATCGACAAATTGCGCGCTCCGGCAAATTTTGAACCTGCATTTGCCACAAAGTGCATCGAAAGAGGCTGCTCCTTTGCAATAACATAGTCTTTGTGATATGAATGGCTGTCGAGCGTAATAATAACATCCGCTTCGTTATGGTCAAGCATATCAAACATGACAGAAGTATCTGCGGTAGTGAATTTAACCGAAATTGCGGGATACTTATTATGAAAATCCATATAGCTTTTCTTGATCATCTCATCACACACAGAATCGGGTGTTACAATGTGGATGTGTCCGTTGCATTCCTTTTCTTCTTCAAAGCTTTCTTTGAATTCATCGGTAAGGGTACGAATCTGGTGAGCGTAAGAGACCAGCTCGCGTCCGCGCTCTGTCAGGGTTATGGTATGATTTATTCTTTCAAACAAAAGACAACCAAGCTCGTCCTCAAGCTGTTTGATTTGAAACGATATTGTTGACTGTGAATAGCCGAGAAGCTGTGCAGCCTTCGTGAAACTGCCAAGCTCTGCAACGTTGATAAATGTTATTAAATTGCGTAATTCCATTGAAGTTTCTCCTAAGTATCGAAAATTTCGATAGCAAACATCAAAACCATTCGTTTGACTAATCTTAGAAAGTATTATATACTACGATACGGAAAAAAGCAAGACTTGGAGGAAATTTAAATGACAAACGCACAGCTTTACACAATTATTGCGCTTTGCATCTATGCAATTACAATGGCGCTTATAGGCTGTCTCAGCTACGGTAAAACAAAAACGCTTGACGGATTCCTTATCGGCGGAAGAAACATCGGTGCGTGGGCTACTGCTTTTTCTTACGGCACTACATATTTCTCGGCAGTGGTTTTCGTTGGCTATGCAGGTCAGCATGGCTGGAACATCGGCCTTGGCAGTATCTGGATTGGTATTGGCAACGCTGTTCTGGGATGTTTGCTTTCATGGATTTTATTTGCAAACAGAACGAGAAAAATGACGAAAAAGCTTGATGCCAGAACAATGGCCGATTATTTCGATAAGAGATATGATTCAAAAGGCCTGAAGATTTTAGCGGCGGTTATTATATTTGTATTCCTTGTTCCGTATTCTGCAGCGGTTTACAAAGGACTCGGTTCCTTGTTCAGTGCAGTTTTCCCCGGCGTTGAAACATGGGTATGGATGCTCATTATCGCTTGTCTTACCGCGGTTTATCTTGTTGCCGGCGGATATATCGCAACATCTTACACGGATCTTGTTCAGGGAATTATCATGATAGTCGGAGTGGTATGTCTGATTTGCGCAGTACTCGGACACGACGCTGTCGGCGGAGTATCGGGATTTATCGAAAATCTCAGGAATTTCCAATCCGTTCCGGGCGATCCGAATCCGACAACAGGTGCACAGCTCACAAGCATTTTCGGCGGTTCGTCGTTTAAGTTCCTTTGCTTTAATATTATGCTTACAAGCTTTGGTACATGGGGACTTCCTCAGATGATCGGCAAGTTCTATGCAATCAAGGATACAGCGGCAATTAAGAGAGGAACGATTATTTCAACTATCTTCTGTATTGTTATCGGATGCGGGGCATATCTTATCGGCAGCACCTCAAGGCTTGTTCTGGGCGGAGTCCTTCCCGAAGGGGGGATTGATGCCGTTATCCCGTCTGTTCTTATGGAAGTTTTAAGCGGCGAAACGCTCGGCATCATCCTTTTGGCGATTGTTATGATACTGCTCCTTTCGGCATCAATGTCAACCCTTGAAGCGGTTGTTCTTACCTCTGCATCGGCAGTTGCGGTCGATCTTATCCCGGCTGTCAGAAGGAAGGAGACGAAGCATGAAACGCAAATGCTGCTTACAAGACTTCTTTGCCTTTTGTTTGTTGCCTGCTCGTTTATCTTTGCAACACAGAATATTCCGATTATTGTAAGCCTTATGTCTTTCTCTTGGGGAATTGTTTCCGGTTGCTTTATCGGACCTTACATCTGGGGGCTTTTCTCAAAGAAGATCACAAAGCTTGGCGCATACTCGGGCGTCCTTTCCGGACTTCTGGTTGTAGGTATTTCAACGCTTGTTATCAGCCTTGACTCGGGCTTTGCCGCAGCAGCCGCAAAATCACCTGAGATGGGCGTTGCCGCAATGGCGGTTTCCATGGTTATGGTTCCGCTGGTCAGCGCGTTTACGAAAAACAAGGATCAGGAAAGAGTGGAAGAAATCTTTTCCTGCTACAATGAAGAATAATATTATGTAAGGGATTGTAGCAAAATGCATTTTGCTGCAATCCCTTTTGGGCTTTAGAAAAATAGTGCAGAATGAACAAATCGGACCCGAAGTAGTACATCAGTACGTCGAGAGGTCCGATTTGTTTATAGCATAAAGTGTAATTCGATCCTCAAATTCGGCTTCAGCCGAATTTCCCTTTTGCTTTTATGCTTCAAATCATATGCTTTTTTCGATGTTTTCTGCAAAAATCATCTCTTTTACACTTTGTGCGGTCTGCGCTGTTTTGCTACAGCCCCTTTTACAGATTTTTAAATGCTCTCTTTGCATTGGTTTTCATTTTGTCTGCGTTAAATTCCGGAGTGAATTCCATACGCAGGAGATTTGCTTCCATATAATTAAACGGAGAGAGTGAGCCGAAGCATAATTGCGAGTCGTCGATGGTTTTCAGTATGTTTTCGGCAGCCTTGTTGCCTAAGGTTTCAAACTGTGTTGTATCAAAGTATGTGTTTTTGCGTGTTTCTAAAAGCTTTTTGAAATGCTCGCCTACGGCAAGGGGTGAAAAGCTCGTCACAAAGACATGGACATTTTCATTCTTTGAAAGAAGGGCAAAATAATCGTCCCCTTTGATGTTGTTGTAATTGTCAAGCGCGCTTCTGCCGCGGAAGTTTTCAATGCCCGCACAGATTCTTACGGGGACATCAAGCTCTTCGGCGAGATTTATCACCTCAAGTGCGCGGTGCTTCGGGCTGTATTCGTCAAAAAGAAGTTCCGGTGCAAGCGAGTAGCCGTGATAAATCGGTGCAAGCTCAAAGCCTGCAAAGCCCGCCTTTATCATATCGCGCGCGTCTTTTTCCCACGCCGGATATGTAGGGGTGACTATTGCCATCGGGAGAAAGACGGTTTTTCCGGTATAGCTTTTGAGTTCTTCCAGAAGCTCAAGGTTTGCCGTGTTTGCATCCTTGTAGAAAAAGCCGTTTACGTTTGCAACCACCATATGGGTTATACCGTAACGTCCGGCAAGCTCATCAAGTCCGGAAAGAGTGTTGTATTTGAGATTACGGAAGGGCCAGTGACCTGTATATGTATTGATATCTATAAACATAATTATTTCCCCGCCCTTTCTAAGTATTTATTGAACGCACGCCCCGAGAGAATAGTCTTCTTATCCTCATCGGAGATATCCGCACCGAGAATTTTAGAGACGCCGGAGCTCCATGCCCCGTCGGTTGCAAAGAGAAGACGGTCCGCGCCGAGATAGCGGACGGACTCTTCAATCAACGGTCGGTCGTGAACGCTTCCGCCGATGTCGGCGAAAACATTCGGAGTGTCGGCAATTGCCTTTATCGCCCACTGCCAGTCACCGCCACCGCCGATATGCGCCATAATGAAGGTCGCTTCGGGATAACGGCGAGCTGCGTTTGCCATATGCACCCCGTTTGAAAGGCGCGGCTGGCGGGCACGTGTGGCGGCATCCATTACCTTTGCGCAGTGCATAAGAATAGGGACATCAAGCTCAATGCACTTTTCTATAAGCGGGAACATTACCGGATCGTCCATAAAATACTGATGGTAAAGCTTTACGGCAACAAAGCCAAGCTCTTTTACGCAACGCTCAAGCTCGGAAATCGACTCCTTTGAAAATCCCGGATTCACAAATGCCTGACCGTAAATTTTTCCGGGATGGCGCTGTGTTGCCTGATAAACAACGTTGTTTGCACGTATGAACTTTTCGGGCGGGCAGTGCTTGTCGGAAGCAATGGGCAACGATGCCGCGATTTTGTCAACACCGAGCATATCAACAGTTTTCATTTGGTTGTCACAGGCTTCTGTGTTGAGCTTATCGGGTTGTTCGGGGAGCGCACCGACATGCTCATGCCATGAGATTACGGGATTGTCATAAAAAAGCTTCATTTTTTCGCGTATATCCATAAAACAGTCATCTCCTTTTTATTTATGAGGCAAGTATAGCACAACACCGCTGTGAAGAAAAGGTATATAATTGATAAAAAACTGTCTTTTTTTGATTTTTTCTTGCTAAAGTAAAGCAAAGATGATATGATATAGGGGTATGGAGGTGCGCTTATGCAGACGGATTATTCCACAATATGGCTTAATAATTACCGTGATGACGGGCTTTTCGCGCTTCGAAGCGTGGGGCATTTTGATACAAAGGGCGCAAAAGAGTCTAAATTTTTTCGTTCAAAGTCTTTTTGGGCGCTGCACTTCGTTCAGCGGGGGAAAGGGCGGATGATAGTGAGAGGCAAAGAATATGACATTCAAAGCGGTATGTTTTTTTTGACTCCTCCCTTTGAACAGATAAACTATCATGGGCAGGCGGATGATCCGTGGCGCTATTTCTATATTGCCGCATATCCGGACAGCGTGATAGATATTTTCCGGCTTTTTGCGGATAACGGTAACGGATTTACTCACGTATCAAAAAATCCTCAGCGGACGCAGAGGATTTTTGAAGAGCTGTTTAAAAACAGAAACAGAAGCCGCGAAGAAATGTATTTTGCATCGCTCAACGCACTTATGAGGATTTTGTCTTACGAATTTTCCGAAGGTAAGAGAATCGAAAGCTCTGTGGAGCAAAATCGGCAGAGAGTTAATGAAATAAAGGATATAATACATTTTAATTATAAAAATGCGGAGTTTTCTATAAGCGATATTGCGGGGATGCTTCATATGAACAGCTCTCAGCTTTCGCGTCTTTTTCGCAAAGAAGAAGGAAGAACACCGATTTCATTTCTTGTGGAGCAGAGACTTTTGCACGCCGCTGCGCTTTTAGATAAACAAAGCTACAGTATCGCAGAGCTCTGTCGCGAAAGCGGATTTAACGACGAGTGTTATTTTATGAAAAGGTTTAAGAAAAGGTTTGGAGTAAGTGTTAAAGAATACAGAAAGAACAAGAAATAAAAAACAGTGCAGTTGTAGTTTTTTTACGAACTGCACTGTTTTTTATTCTGTATCGTTGATGGTTTTGGAAAATGTCTCATTCTGCTTTTGGCAGTCTTTTTTATATTCTTTAACCGTCATACCGTATTTTTCTTTGAAGCGTTTCATAAAATACCGGTCATCGCCAAAGCCTGATGCTTCGCACAGCTCGTGAACGGTCATATTTGATGAGTATGAGTGATAAATAAGCGATGCCGCGTGCTTTAAGCGGACGTCAACAAGATACGAAACAGGAGAAACACCGAGCCGCTCTTTGAACACCTTCCGCATATGCGATTCGCTTATATAAAGGAGCGGCGGAATATCGTTCACCGAGAAATCACTGTTTGTATAGTTTAAATCAATTATACTCTGTATTCGTGAAACAAGGTCATTTGTCTGGTTTTCAGCCGGAAGCTCTGTTATATTCTGCGAAAGAATTATGGTGTTTATTATGGATATTGCCTTGCTATAAGCTTCTTCAGGGGAAAAATCCGTACCTTTAAGAACTTCAAACTCTTTCAGTATCATATCAGGGTATTTTGCGGGAATGATTGGCGTATCTTTTGAAAAACCGAGCGTTTTGCCTATTGCAGCCGCCATATCTCCGTACATATAAAAGTAGAAATGTCTCCACGGATAATTTTCGTCAGGATAAAATGAGAAGGGCGTGCTCGGCGGAATAAAGAATAAATTTCCGTGCTTTATTTCGTATTCACTGCCGCGAAGAAAAAGGTGTCCTTTTCCGTCAACAACAAAGTGAAGTGTATATCCGTCCTGCATGCGCAAAAGCTTTCTGTTTTCAAGCGTGTGGTAATGATCATAGCCGAATGAACTGATTTCAACTGTTTTTTGCATAGTATCAGGGAAATAGATTCTTTTTTTCTTCGCTGTATCGGACATAAACACCCCTCCTTATTGTCTTGGTTATATTTTACCCTATATTTGGTAATAATGCAACAAAAAAGCGAAAAAGACACAAAATGGGAGAAAAAAGACATTCAAAAGGAAAAAACGAAGTGTTACAATAAAGGAAAATACAGGATTGTTCCTGAAATACAAGGAGGAAAATTGAGAAATGAAAAAAAGAATTATTGCAGCCTTACTTGCATGCCTTTTGCTTCTCTCGCTTGCCGCTTGCGGCGGTGGCGGAGGAAGCACAACGCTTGACGGGTCAGGTGCGGGAGAGCCCCTGACGAAGGATGACGTTATCACCTTTATGGTTCCGTCCTCGGGAAGCTCTCCGGCAAGAGAAGACTGGAAGCTCTTTGAGTATATGGCAGAAGGCTCGGGCGCAACGCTTGATTTAATGCTTGTTCCCGATACCGAAGCGGCAACCAAGCTTCCGCTCCTCTTCGCGGCGCGCGAGGAGCTGCCGGATCTTATGGCGTTCCAGACCAGAAACGAGGCGAACAAATACGCCGGAAACGGTCTTGTTGCGCTCAATGACCTTGAGGCATATATGCCAACCTACAACGCATGGCTCTCTTCTCTCTCTGATGAGCAGTATGACATTGCCGTAAAAAACCGCGTTTACTCCGACGGCAAGATATACTACACGCCGGGAACGGGTCGCGAAGGGCTCAACCGTATGAGCGCGTGGTTATATCGTGAAGATATTTTCAAAAAGCACAACCTCACTACTCCTACCACCTTTGATGAGCTTTATGAGGTGTGCAAAACGCTTAAAGAGCTGTATCCGGATTCCTACCCGTTGTGTATGCGCTCGGGCTTTACCTTTATAAACATCGCGGGCACAGGGTTTGACAAATGGTGGCAGCACAGCGCGTATTACGACTATGATGACGAGGAATGGCGCTGGGGCGCAGCAGAGGAAACTGCAATTGAAGTGGTAGAGTATTTTAAGAAAATGGTTGATGAAAAGCTTATGCCGGCAGATTTCAGCACCATGAACAGCTCGACCTGGCAGGAGCTTTTATTGACTGACCGCGGCTTTATCTTCCCGATGGTTACCACATGGATAGATACTCTCAACACCCTTGCAAGCTCAAAATATCCGGAATTCAGGTTTTCTGCATTTGCTCCGCCTGTTTCAAACAGCGGAAAGGGTGTAAGTGCCGTTGCACGAGGCGACATTGAGCAGTATGGCGTTGGCATTCCGGACACCGGTAACAAAGATGGTATTGCAAACGCGGCAAAGCTTGTTGACTGGATGTATACCGACGAAGCGCGTGAGCTTCTTTCCTGGGGTAAAGAAGGCGAGACCTATGAGGTTGCAGACGGTAAGCGTAAGTTCATCACCGATGATGCCGGAACGCTCCCGAACTCTCTTTACGGCTTTATGACCTACGGCTCGTTTACCCGTATTGACAGCGAGGCAGTTATGGCGACTCAGACAGAGGCAACTGCCGAAACGCGCGACCTTGTTCAGGAGCATACTCTTCCGTATTATAACCCGACGATATATTTAAGCTTCAACGATGAAGAGCAGGCGGCTATTGATACATATCTTACACAGTGTATTACACACACAAACGAAATGCTGACAAAGTTCATTCTCGGTATTGAGCCGATTTCAAACTTTGATTCGTTTGTAAAAACGCTTGAAGAGCTTGGCGTAAACGAAGTTGTTGCTGCTTACAAGTCGGCATATGACAGAATTGGTTAATTTTAAGGAGGAAAATGTAAAATGAAAAAGTTTTTATCAGTAATCCTCGCGCTTACAATGGTTATCGCTCTTGTTCCGGCAGTATTTGCGGCGGATAGTGATGCATTGGTGTATAATTTCAAGTGGGATGCGTATACAGCTGCAACGGGAAATGTTTCCCCCAGAACTCGCAACGGCACTGCATATGAAGCCACATATACTTTCTCTGACATTGATTCAACCGTATCTGCGCAGTGGCGCATTGACGGAATACAAGGTATTGCGAATGGTGGAGGAACCATAGGAAGTAACGGTATTGTACATAATATCTTAGCTGCCAATTCTCCGAACGCATACAGCATCGCGCTCAATGTTACGAGGGGCGGAACTTTTGAGGCAAACGTAAGCTTTAAGAGAAAAGCGAACGGATATACGGCTGATGTATGGCTTGT
>SVLF01000027.1 GCA_015068085.1 Oscillospiraceae bacterium | reverse complement strand
TAATCACTTGCAGAAACGTCTGCAAAGTTCTCGGTGTTCTCGCTTGAAAGATCAAATGCACGGACGAGAAGCAGTGCAAAGTCTGCGCGGGTGATGTTAGCTGCGGGACTGAACGTACTTTCTGATGTACCCTTTATAACACCGTCCGCCGCAAGTGTGTTGATTGCAACTTCTGCCCATGTGTGGTTTGCAAGATCGGTGAAGCGGAGAGAACTATTTTCCGTGCCCGTGTTATCAGTGTTTCCTTCATTCTTTTCGTTTTCTCCGCTTTCACCGCTTGTGTTGGGCTCGTCGGTGTTTGCAGTGTCATCCGGCTTGTCGGTCGGCGCAGCACCGCCGCCACCGCCTCCGCCACCGGCAGGAGGTGTATCACCTGTTCCGGTTGACGGCGTTTCCGGCTTATCAGTTTCTTCCGTTTTATTTGATGACGAGCCACCCGTTGTAGAACCATAGACCGTGATTGTGAAGTGAATTGTGCTTTCTCTGCCATCGCTGTCACGTGCGGTTACGGCAACGTGGTTATCACCAATCTGCGAGCTGTCCGGTTTCCACGTAAGAACACCGGTATCTTCATTCAGGCTCGCTCCACGCGGAAGTGTTGCTCCAATATACTTAATCGTCGGAGTTGCATTGGTTATCGGACTTTCCGCCTTGATTGCCACTGAAACAGAGCTTCCGGCAGAAGTTGTTATATTCGAAATATCCGATGTAAATACCGGTTCAAGGTTTTCCGAGAATGACATCGGGATTACAAACTTCTGTCCTTCTTCTATATTGTAAATATACCCCTCACTCTCGTCATACGCGTTAACATAAGAGCGTACAAGCGGGATTGTTCCGATGTCAAGACGTATAACTCCATCGGCAATCTCTTCGGCGTTTTCAATCTTGTATGCACCGTTCTGAACGCCGTCGGTCTCAACATAAACATGCTTTCCGATGATAGCTGAGACATCCTCACATTCGAGATTTACGTCAATATAGTTTTCAAAATCGCCGAACTCAAAGGTTTTATCAAAATCCACAACAGTTCCGGTGTATGCACCGACGGTGTTGGTATCCGTACCTATTATTGTTCCGTCATTTACATATCTGTATATAACAGCATTTTCACGGTTTACCGTATAAACTCCGACAAAGCCGCGGAAATCAAAGAGATTATCCACACGATAGGTCTTTGTATTATCGGTTGCATACACAACATAGTCAACTCTGCCGCTTGTGTGGGTTACCTTCACCGCATGTACAGGTTTATCCGCCTCGATTTCTCCGGTTACTGTAACAGGAGAAATATCGCTGATATATCTGCTACCTTTATACGGCTCATATACAGTTGTATAAAGGCTGTCGAGCTTTTCACCTTCTTCTGCGCGGTGGTGTACAAGCAGATAATCAAGAGTTTTCGGGAACATTGCGTTATCTGATCTTGTGGGAACCTTACCGCCGACGAGAGACACCTCATCCGGAGTGAAGTTGTTAAGCTGCGTCACACGGAGATGAGTATCTGCACTGTTTTGGGACACCCTGCGGTAATCCTTTACATGGAACTCAATGGAATATGTATCATCCGGCGTTTTATCGCGGCGAACCTTGCTCATCCAAGAATATCCGCGCGGGAATACAGTTTCATAGCTCCACGCATCTGCAGTCCACGGATCCTGACCCGGACCTGTGAAGTATTTTGTACTTCCGTCCTTATCGGTATACGGTACGTTGACACCTTCAACAAGATTTCCGTTTTCGTCATATCCGCTTGCATATGAGCCTACCCAGTTTCCGTTTTCATCCTTCTGCTCGGTCATATCAAGCCCGTATACAGGCGTTGCATCTCCTGCAGCGGCATGAAAGCTGAAGGTATGCTCGTTTCCTCCGGTAATACGGAAGAAATCAATACCGTACGATACATCATCTCCCGCGTTCACCATAACAACGGTTCTGCGGTAATTTTCAGTCTGTTCAAACGACTGTGGCGAATCGACATCGACTATCTTTACCATACCTGCATCGTCAAAATGCATCGGAAATCCTGCATTATCACTTAATAAGCGGGCTTTCCCATCCACAATGACCGTATTGTGCGCAATGCCCTGACATATCCACTGAAGTCTTTCCGGATCCTTACCTGTAATCGGCGGGTAACCGAGATCCGGCGCCATGCTGTAACCAAAGGCATCAATACCGAGATTCATTGTATCTGAATGGCCGTGACCGCCCACATTTCCGAAGTATATCCAGAAATCGCGCTGGTTGTTATTTGCAGTTGCAGAGCTTGCCGATTTATGGTTATTACCGTCTCTGAGAACTGCAAAGCCGTAGCCGGAGAGCATTTCACTGCGCGTCAGTGCGCTGTCCGTTGCAAGCGCTTTTATCTCATCCTGAATGCTTTCCGGATTCTCTGCAAAAATTCCGTAGTTTAAATCCTTAACGGAATAGCCGTTTCTCATATAGATATACTGTGCAAGGTCTTTTGCAAACGGAGTTTCTTTAAGATTCCCGAATGCGGTTGAGAAGCTGCCTACACTTCCGTTCCAACCGATTGAACCTACGGCACCGCTGTCGCCGATATTCGGTGACTGAACATCAACGAGCGTTTTTGCGAGGAACGGAGTGAACATTGATGCATACTTCGGATGCTGATAAAGGTCATACTTTTCCTCACCCTTATACTCCCTGAGATATCCTGCAGCAGACTGAATAAGCGTTGCCCAAAGAATGTTATAGTTATCCGCAGCTTCGTTACCTAAGCCGTCACGCGAGACGTCATTTACAAAACGCTTGAAGAGATTTCCGCCGCCGACGTTATTGGGAATGTCATCTCCCGTTTTATATATCCACTTTACCATTTCCGTCGTTTCAGGCTCACGGGAGAGCGCGATTGCGGCTATCGCAACCGCCGCCTGATGCATACCAAAATTACCGTTGAGCTGATAATTCTTTGCCGCACGGAAGGTTTCTTTTAATATTCCCTCTTCCCAGTTTTCCTGAATCTTCGAAGAGCTAAGCTTATCGTTTTTCTCTGTGTTTCCAAACTTCTCTGCCCTTTCGGAAAGGAAGTTTATTACTGTAGAATCCGTAAGCATCGGATAAAATGCGTCTGCCGAAAGGCAGAAATCCTCTGCAACGGCACAGTCTGCGATTATTCCGTGAATCTTCCCGTAGCCTGTGTTTGAATCTCCCATATAGAATATGTTGTCCGGATAGTTATAATCCATAGTGTGATAATCCGGATAAACATCTGCTATTCTGTCAAGAAGGATTGCACCGGCTCTGCCGTATTTATAATCACCCGTATAGAGGTACGCCGTTCTGAGGGTTGTGACCTCTGCCTCAATCTTCTGCCAGAGGATATAAGTGTATGCTGCAATGTAACTGTGGCGCTCTGTAATTTTATTTGATGTGTAGTTATTTCCGCTTTCATCCTTCGGAAGATAACCAAAGCTGTCATCTACGCCCCACTTTTCTACACTTTCGCCCGGACGAAGCCCTTGATTGCAGTTTATTGTTCCAACTTCTGCGATTTCAGGATACAGCACATTTACAAGTGCATCCTCTTCGCCGTTTTCCACCGCTACGGCATTTGCAGCCACTGCGCGGTCACGGTCAAAATATCCGTGTTCATCCACACCGCGCTCATACAAAAGCCCAAAATCATTACTCGGGAAGAGCCGCTTACAATCCGGACACTGGATTTTCCACGGACGGTTAAGCGGGTCTACACCCCAATAAATGGTGCTGTAGTTTCCGTGATTTTCCGCAAGGTTTACGCCGCAATAATGACAGATGTTCCAGCTTGTGTCACCATTCTGGGTTATCTGCATGGATGCAGGCACACCCGGACCGGGGATTAAATCATACCACTTTTCAAAATTTGCAACAGATGTATCTCCCTTTGCAATTGCAGACTTCTGCATCGTTTTTGCCCAAGCATATTTCTTTACGTTATCCAGTGCGTTTTCGCGCTTTTCGTATGTGTAATATGTCGGTTCTCTCTTACCTTCATGCTCAGTAACTGTTATCTCACGTTCCTCATACATCTCCGCGCCGCGGAAGGTTGCAGTTGCCGTAACTGTGACATCACCCTCACTCATACCTGTAATCATTCCGTCTGCATCAACCTCGGCAATTGCGGGTTCGGAGCTTTCCCACGTGACTTCCGAGACCGGAACTTCGATTATATTTCCGCTCTTCATTTCAGCAAAGAGACCAAGCTTTGCCTTTTCACGGACGTAAATTTCCTCTTCCGCACGAATTTCGCCGCCGATAACTCCGGTATTGTCAATTACCGTAAGCTCAAGCGCCGCGGTATAAATTTTCCCGTCAACAGTTGCAGTCATTGTGATGTTGCACACCCCGTCACCGACAGGAGTTACAACGCCGTTCTCATCAACTGTTGCGATTTTTTTATCCGAGGTTTTAAACCGTTTACTTGTTATCTCCTTTGCAATTGGCGTTCCATCGGGAGTTTTTGCCGTGAATGAAATCTGCGCCGTACCGCGGTTTTGCGGGTCGGTATATTCAAGAACTGATGTATCGGTTTCAATTCTGTAAATTTCCGAAATTACAGAAGCGTCTGTTTTAAGTCCGACAAGAACGCTTTCTTTTCCACTTACAAGGTGGAAAGCACCCACGTTTCCGTATATCCACGTTGTTGTTCCGGGGTTTCCGTCATTTGCGACGAAATTAAATGTATAATATCCGGGTTCGAGTATCTTGATATCGTGAATAAGCTTCGGCTTTTCCGATATCTTGGTAAAATATGTTCCGGTATACGGATACTGCGCATCAAATGTGCTGTATGTTCCCACCTTATCAGATGCAGCGGTTGATTTTTCACCACGGCTTACAAACACATCCACATCAAGGCCGGAAGCATTGACAGCCGGATACATTTCCATTGTATACACACCTGTTTCCGGAACAAACACCTCAAAAGCAAGCTGATATCCGTCCGCAATTGCGATTGATGTATCAACATACATCATCTGCCCGCTCTTGTGATTTTTCTGCGTTGCACTGAGAAAGTTAAAATACCCTCCGGTCTTCTCACGCGTGAGTGCATCAAGAGACGGAGCCGTGCCTCCGTTTCCGGCTGCATTTGTGAGCCCTGCACCCGCCATAGCGGAAACAAGGTCATAGTATGCACTCGTTCCCTTGCCGACAACAAGCGCGTTATATTCTCCGCTGTCGGTATAGGTAAATCCGTCGCACTCTGCAGTCGCGGTTATGGTAACCGTTCCGGTTTTATGGTCGGTTACGCGGCCGTTTTCGTCAACCGATGCAATTTCAGGATCAGAGCTTTCATAAGTAACCGCAAGCCCTGCCGGATTATCAACGCGAGTCTTGTCCGACATCAGCCCGACAACCTTAAGCTGAGTTTTATTAAGGTCAGCAAGCTCTATACCCATAACGGTGCTGTCTTCGCCGGCAACGAGGTTAAAGCTTCCGACGTTTCCGTAGTCACCCCAGTTTTTATCGTCACCGTCTACCCCATTGTTTGCAACAAATGAGATGACGTAATTCCCCGACTCGGGAATTTCAACATTTTTAATTACATTTGGTTCTTCTTCAATTTTGCTGTACTGGTATGTACCAATCGGGAAATCGGGATTGTTACAGTCATACTGACCTATCTTTTTTTCAAAAGTTGCCTCTCCGCGACTTAAATACACATCAACCTTAACTGCCGCGCTGTTTTCCGCATTGAACATTTCAAGGTTATACACACCTGCGCGCGGAACAAAGATTTCAAAGGAGAGCCTTTTTTCATCAGCCATTACAAAGCATCTTTCGGCATATGAAAGTCTTCCACCATAATAGTAATCAAACGTTCCGGAATGGAAGCTGAAGAAACCGTCGGTTACATCCGTTGTAATCTCGGTCATATTAGGTCTCGCTTGAACCATATTAAGCTTTGTGATAACTTCTTCAAAATCATATTTAATTGTAATACCGTCAGAGGAAACCACTCTCACCGAAAGCTTTAAAGTCTCGCTCTTTCCGGCGTATGCAGCTTTGAAGGTAATTTCAGTCTCGCCGAGGGCAACCGGCGTTATCTCGCCATTGGCAGATACGGTTGCAACAGCTTCATTTGAGCTTTCAAACTCAGAAAGCTCCGAAGCTATTTCCGTTCCGTCGGAAAGATAACCCTTTGGAGAAAGCTTTTTCGTTTCGTTAAGCTTAAGCAGTGTTTCGGTATCGGTAAGACGGGCGCCCATATATGCCTTGCCTTCTCCATTGCCTTTTACGAGATTAAAGCTTCCGACGTTTCCGTAAATCCAGTTAGTCGCGCCGTCGTCCTTTCTGTCATTCGGCACAAAGGAAATGACATATTTTCCGGCTTCCGCTATGTAAATATTTTCTATAACAGATGGAGTTGCAACTATCTTGCTGTTATAGTAGGTTCCGTAAGGCGTGTTTGCATCGTATGTGCTGTAATAGCCCTCATACGTTGTTTCATCACACACAGCGCCGCCGCGGCTTAAATAAACATCAACATCAAGCCCCGCGCTATTTATAGCGTGAAACATCTCAAGGTTGTATGTTCCCGGCTCCGGAACGGAAATTTCAAACGAGAGAGTTCTTCCGTCAGCGACAACGAAGCAGCTTTCAGAATAGCTGAACTGTCCGCTTACCGGAGCAGAAGGTCCTGAATAGAATTTGTAAAATCCATCGGTTATATTATATGTAAGAATATTCATCTTTGGCTGCTGAGCAACCATTTTGAGTTCTTTTATATGGTCTGCCAGCCTGTAATTTACAGTGAAGTTTTCGGTATTTACCGTTTCTTCCGCAAACACGGAAAGCGGCACAAGACCGAGAAGCATGGTACAAACCAAAAGAATTGAAAGAAATCTTTTCATAGGCTTTCTCCTTTTAAAATACGGGAGGATGAACGCCATCCATCCTCCCGGTGCTGAGTCGGTTTCTTACTTTAAATTATAAACGAATTTTGTTCCGTCTGCAAGTATTGCGCAACCGGAAATGTTTTCCGTTACCTAGTCTGCATATATTACCTTGTAGTCGTCTCCTGATTTGCAAATCATATAGCCACGGGCAATTGGTTCGTTATCTGTACTCGGCTGTGCAGTGAACTGTCCTGTTCCCTTTACTGCAATTGCCTTTGAATTATAACTTCCGATTTCCGGTTTTCCAGTCTTTGCAAAAAGAATACCTGCTTCAATAAGCTCATAGGTTCCCGAATCGTATGTGAGGAAGTAGTTTCCGCCAACCTTATCAAGAACGAGAACAGGTGCCTTTTCCATTGTCTCGTCCGTTACTTCCGTAAGGGTAATATTGCCATATACATTGAAGGTGAAGTCCTTCTCATAGCTCATAACCTTATCGCCGAGCTTCCAAGCCTTGAAATTGTCACTTCCGTTTAGTGTTACGCTATCGCCGTACTTCTTGCCGCTTGCAACTGTTGCATCACCGTTTTTGACAGTATATGTCTTTGTTTCGTCATCCTTATAAATTGCAACTGCACGGGTAAGAGCTGTTATAAGGTCGCCATCGGCTATTGCAACTTCTGCATCCTTGTCACTCCAGTGGCTGAATACAAAGCCTGTGAGCGTCGGAATTGTAAGAACACCTGCCGCAGTCTTTGCCGCACCAAATGTTGTATCCTTTGCAACGCTTGTACTTCCGAGCGGCATTCCGTTGCCGTTGTAGAACTGTACCGGAATTGCTGTATCTGTTGCTTCTGCGTCAAACACAGCGATAACGCCCATATTTGTATTTACCTTAAAGGTTTCGGTTGCGCTTGTTGAAAGAACAACTCCTGCGCTGTTCTTCCAGTATGCAAATGTGTAACCGTCGTTTGCAGTTGCGGTGACCGTAACATCATCGCCGATTGTTACGTCCTGAACATTCGAGTTCGAAACGTTTCCGCCCGCATATGCACTTGCCTTAAATTTTACTGTTACATCCTTTATTTCTTCTTCCGAAGGCAAAACTGTCGGTGCTGTTACTGTGAGGTCGATAGTTCTTGTTCCCGGAAGAGTTGCACCATCTGCTGTTGCACTTACGGTTATCGTTGCGTTACCGCCGTTCTTTGCAGTAATCTTTCCGTTTTCAACCTCTGCAACGTTATTGTCTGAGCTTTCATATGTGTATGCTACATTTGATGCTTCATTTCCGTCTGTTAAGTATCTTACTTCAGAAGTTATTACATCAACTGTTTCGCCTTCTTCGAGAGTGGTTTTCGCAACTGTGCAATCCGGTATAATCGGCGCAACTCCGTCGCCATAACCATTGAGGTAGAAATCACCGAACCAAGCGTAGGCACCTTCAGTTTCTTGACGGAAAACAAGATAGTATTCTCCGGATTCAATTTGTTCAACACCTAATATTGCCGGTTCATCCTGCCATGTAATATTTGCATTAGTATCTTTTTGATAAACTCTGTTAAGCAAATTTGCAGGCGTTAATTGTGCAGTTATTTCCTCTATTGACAAATCTGCATTTTTTTCAAAAAGATATACGGCAAGATATCCGGTGTTGGAGCTATGTTTTGCATAATCAACAGAGGCTATATAGCTTCCGCTTACCGGTACCTGTATCGTTGCAGCATACCATGCCTCTCTTTTTGCAATCTGAAGACCGCGCTTTTTACCACTTGTATCTGTTTGATTACCTTTGAAGTATTCGTTGTCGCTGTGATGTCCTAAATGACCTTCACTATTTGCAAAATAATTATTCAAATCATAAGTTGCATCATAGGTTAATTTTGCAAAGCCCGGGTTTGTTTCTTTCCACCCTATCATAAGTGAGGAGAAGTTATAAGTAA
Organism: Oscillospiraceae bacterium; assembly: GCA_015068085.1. Lineage (GTDB taxonomy): Bacteria > Bacillota > Clostridia > Oscillospirales > JAAYXM01 > SIG480. The sequence continues at coordinate 26,372 of SVLF01000027.1, read as the reverse complement.
GATTTATTCCGGCTGCGCCGTCCGGAATTACCGAAACGGGAATTACTTTACTTGCCGACTGACCGTTACAGCTTGCAGTAACCGTGATTTCGGTGTTTCCAACCGCATTTGCGGTAACCTTTCCATTTTCATCAACTTCTGCTATGTTATTTTCAGCCGATGCATAAGAATAAGTAACACCTGTTGCATCGCTTCCGTCAGAAAGCTTTTTCGCCTCTGCCGTAATCTGTGCGTTTTCACCAACCGCAAGTGTATCGTCCGCGATTTCACAGGTTGACATCATCGGAACGAGATCATCTCCGCCGTTGAGGACGAATGTGCCTATAGTGTTTCTATGCCATCTGTTAGTGTTAGTAGTAAAGGTTATTGTATATTTTCCGGCTTTTGAAAATTCCAAATCCTTTATAACATACGGTGTCGTAGCAGTCAGCACCGAAACATTCTCATCGTAGCATATATATGAGCCTCGTAGCGCACTACTGTTTGTCGTTATCTGATTATTTTCTAAATCCAAATAAACATTGACCGCCGTATTTTTTAGCTCTCCATTGTTTGACAAAGCATAATTTATCTCCAAATCATACAGCCCGGCTTTTGGCACAACAAACTCAAAAGAAAGCTTTGCGTCTCCGCCAATCCCCAGATAATCAATTTTACTTGAATCCCCTGACTGCGTGTATACTAAAGATCCGCCGTCATATGTACCATTATTCTCATAGTGGGTTCCATCGGTACCTTTTACAAAGCTATAAAAACCGTCAGTTTCTTCATATGTAATAACAGTCATACTCGTTTTGGTAGGTTCCCCTGGCATATTGCGTGTTTTCATAAGTCCACTGATATCATAAACAATCTTCACTCCGGATTTTTCGAGAGTGGTTGTTTCTGCTGCAAAGGCTGCCGGGATGAGAGAGAGCAGCATTGCAATGGTTAATAAGGTTGAAATTAGTTTTTTCATAGTGCATAAGCCTCCATTAAAAATATTGTAATTAAATTTTAACATTCCTCTTCTGATTTCTCAATGGGGCAATATGCACAATCGGGCGATTTTTATTTTTTACATATAAAATTAGAAACTGAAATTTTCCTTGCAATATTACGAAAAATGTTGTATCATTATCTTAGAAACAGCGAAAGGAGGACGGGGAAAATGAACATTATCCATATGTCCCCATTTAAAGCACTTAATCCGGCGCTCGGCCATGCAATCAAGCTTTTTGATATTGTTCCTATAATCGTTTCCAAAATCCACGACACCCGCATAAGTGATATTCACTGGCATGATTACCTGCAGATATGGTATACCGTTTCCGGCGAATACACCCACACAATAAACGGTGTGCGATATCCACAAAAGACGGGGTCTGTTGCCGTTATTTTCCCTTATATGGTTCATTCCATAGATTCTTCAGCATCCGACCTTTCAACACTTGATGTTATTTCCATCTCAATCAAAAAAGGCGAGCTTGAGAAAAAGTGCATACCTTTTTTATCACACAGCTATGACACTGCTTCTTTTGACACATTCTACCTGTCCCCTGTCATTTCGATAACAGGAAAGCAAAAAGACACTGCTGATGTTATCTGTCATGAGCTTTTGGCTGAGTATCGCAAATACGCCGCAGCTTTTACCACAAAAATGTTTTCTGCAGTTGCCCGTCTTCTTGAAATTTGCATTGACAATTCTTCCGGCATATTTTCCAAAAAAGAAATAATTTCCGCAAAAGCAAAAACAGAATGTGTTGATGCCGCTATGCAATATATGCTTAACCACAAAACAGAGAATGTTACGATTGAGGATTTGACAAATGCCGCGCTGATGTCACGCCGTATGTTTACAGACGCTTTCAGCACAACTATCGGAAGAACATGCCATGAATATCTTATGACGCTCAAGCTCGAAGTTGCTCTTGAATATCTCCGATATACCGATATGTCGATTGCGGAAATTGCCGAAAAAAGCGGTTTTGCAAACGCAAGCCATCTCTACAGAAACTGCATCAAAACTTACGGAATGTCCCCTCTCGATGTCCGCCGCGCATGCGGTAAGTGGGCGCGGGAATACGGCGATGCACTTTTCCGCCGCGCCGCATCTTCTCGCGGTTTTTCCGGAATCATAACTGAAAAAGATTGGGAATTGCACGAATTTTCCCTGACACTTTAGAATGCATTATTAAAAGGATTGAAAAAAGTTTCTTTTGCTTTTTTCAATCCTTTTTTGCCTGTTTGTACATATTCTGTGTTGATTAAAAATCAGATGGTATAGTATAATTACCTTGTATAAATTCAAACAGAGGTGCTTTTTATGGACTACAGAAAATATCTCACAGAAGAAATACTTCCCTTCTGGCTGAAATATGGCATTGACGAGGAGTGCGGCGGGATTCTGCATCAGCTTGACCGCGCCGGAAACGTTTATTCAACGGATAAAAACGTATGGTTTATCGGACGTGCGCTATGGACTTTTTCGGTAGCTTACAATACCGTTGAAAAAAATCCGGAATACCTGAAAGCCTGCGAAACTCTGTTCCGATTTTATGATAAATGCACACTCCCGAACGGCAGACTTCCGTATCTCTGTGCGCGCGACGGCACCCCCGTTGAGATCCGCGATTATTACTACAGCGAGGCATTTGCCGCAATCGGCTGTATGCAATATTACCGTGCATGCAAAAGGCCTGAGGTTTTGAAGCGTGCCGAAGGATATTTTGATGTTTTATATTCTCTCTATAAAAATCCGGAGACAAAGTCACCGGAGCTTAATTCCGACAACCCCTGCAATGTCTTCGGTCTTGAAATGATAATGCTTTCTGTTGCTCAGTTTATGCGCAATGCGGGGATAAATACAGAAAAATATGACGCGCTTGCAAAAGAAGCGATATACAATATCCAAAACGGCGGATATGTGAAGGACGATTTGCGCACCGTGCGCGAATACATTCCGATTGACGGCGCTGTTCTTTCCGAGCCGGTTGCAGAGTATATCTGTCCCGGACACCTCTATGAAGCGGCGTGGTTTGTTTTCTGTGAAGGTGAGCTTAAGAATGATAATGAAATACGTGCATTCGGGCGCAAGCTTTTGGACTATGCTATTCCGGATGCAGACAAGGACAGTATATCCGTAATCCGCACCGGCAGATTAAATCCCGCAAATGAGGACTACATATGGTGGCCGCAATGTGAAGCTATTATAGCTTACAGGCTTGCATATAATATTTTCGGTGATAATGAATACAAAAAGCTCGCCGACAGAATTGAAGCTTTCGCCTTCTCTCATTTTGCAGACACAGAGCACGGCGAATGGTTTGAAGAATGCACACAAACAGGTGAGGTTGTTTCAACCAACAAAGGAACCGTGCTGAAAGGACCTTTCCATCTTCCGAGAATGTTGTTTGTTTTAATCTCGCTCACAGAAACCGGAAGTATTTTAAAGTATCTCTCATAAAATCAACCGTATCAAAAAAATGCGCAGCCTTCATTTTACGAAGAAGACTGTGCGCTTTTTATAAATATTATTTAACTTTTCTGAAAAAGAAAAATGATGAAGCAAAAAAGATTACAAGCCAACTTGCCAGATACCACGGAAACACCGCTGCACTCACGCTTTTTGCAAGAAATCCAAATATCGGTGGTGCTATCGTGATCCCGAGATATGCCGCCGCCATCTGAGTACCCATAACCGTGCCGGATATTTCTTCCCCGAAGCAGCGTGGGGTGAGATGCAGAATATTCGGATGCACAGGGCCGTTTCCGAGACCTATCAGTAAAAGACCCAAAATTGCAAAAGAAGGAGACCAAACAAGGCTTGCGGCAATTCCGAGAAGCATAACAACGGTTCCGATTTTTATAAGCTTTACGCTTTCGATTTTCCTTGATAAAAGCCCCGAAAGGAATCTGCCAGATGCAATTCCGATATAGAAAAACATCACGCTTCCTGCTGCCTCAGCTTCTCCGAAGCCGTGAATATGAACAAGATATGTGCTTGCCCACAATCCTGCAACGCCCTCTATTGCATTTGCAGAGATACACATAACCCAATTCAGCCATACCTTAGCGTTCCTTGCAAGCGAGAGATACGAAACCTTTTTCGCCTCTGCTATCGCAGTCTCTTCTTCCGTATTTTGCCTTTGTGCCCTTTTCCACATCGGAAGAGACGCAATCAAAGCCAATGCAATAACGCTCTGTACCATAAAAACCGTATGGTAACCCGTGCGCCAGCCCGAGCTTTCGAGCACGACAGACATAATATACGGACTCGCCATTACTCCCACGCCGTAAAAGCAATGTAAAAAATTCATGTGCATCGCACTGTAATTAACGGCAATATAATTGTTAAGTGCAGCATCGGTTGCCCCGGCGCTCAGCCCGAGCGGAATTGCGAATATGCACATCATCCAAAGCTCTGATGAGAAAGAGAAGCCGAGAAGTGCGCCTGCGGCAAGTGCGGCGCTTGCGCTTACCACAATTCCCGTACCAAAGCACTTTGCAAGCCGTGCGCCGAATATACTTGACAGCACGGTACAGCCCGAAATCAGTACTGTGATATAATTTGCCATATCAACGGAAAGAGAAAGGTCTGAGGATATCGCAGGCCATGCCGCACCAAAAAGAGAATGAGGCAACCCCAAGCCTATGTAAGCGATATAGATAACAATCAAAAGTATCGTAATCATATCTGTTTTAAAGGGGGGACAGAAAAGCTTTTTCCTTTCTATCCCCTTTCCCACCTTTCGTTATAGTTATACGTGCTTTAAGATTCCTTCAACCTTAACATCCCAATTCTTCGGGAAAAGACAGCCGGGGCGGCTGTCACAGCCTGCGGCAAGAAAACCGAGAGCAAGAAGGAAGGAGTTGCTTGTGTCGATATAGCAAGGAAGACCCGGGTATTGATAAACATGACCGTTTTTCGAGTAAGTATTTTTTTTCGTATCCTTCAGGAGAACGTCAACCGAGGTTTCGCTCTCACCGAGCTTTGCAGCGCACATAGAGAGAAGTGCATAGTCCCACCCCCACGTTGTATCCCACTGCCAACATTCGAGGATTTTATCAAGTGTGTTGCGAACAATCTTCTCGTCCATGCGCCAGCCTGGAAGGACTCCGTAAGCACAAAGCATCGACGGATGATCGAGATTATAGTTTTCAAATGTGTCCGGACAGTTTTCGTGAGCCGGATATTTTCCGTCGATAACAGGAGGCGGAGCAAGACAAGAGAGCTTTTCATCAATATCTGCAAGCGGCGCTTTGCCGAGGCGGTTGCACCATTCTTTATAAATATTGAGGGCAAAATGCCAATATTCAAGCTCATAAACTGCGTTTTTAACATCATCTGCCCTGTGGTATTCCTGGGCGGGGATATACGGTGCATCGAGATTGTATTTGCCTGTTTTCTCATCATAAATAAGGAAATCAAGCATAAATTCGCAGGTCTGCTCTATGAGGTCAAAGTATTTTTCCAAAAACTCGCGGCTTGGGTTTGCCCTGTAGATAAGCTCACAAAGCATAGTCGGATGCGGTTGTTGCCACACAAGAAGCGGAGCAATATCCGACGGCGATTCCTGAAATTCGCGGTCAATAATCTTCGGTATACGTATTCCCCTGTACCCCTGCCGCGTCGCGATTGCCTTGCATTTATCCATATGCTCAAGATAGCCGTGAAGCGTTATCTCGCAAAGCTCAGAGCGATTCCAGGTTGCAAAATGCGCGGAATGCCAATAGTGCATTTCAAGATGCGATTTTCCCCACCATCCGCTGTTACAGGTAAAGCCGGACTCGCACGGCGGTGTTTCAGAGCAGCTGTTTATTCTCGCAATATAAAGCGATTTTACCATTCTGTCCTCAAGCTCGCGCGCTCTTGCATCATCCACATTGCCAAAATCAATTATTCCGCCGTTTTCCCAAAAATTCTCAAACATCTTTTCACTCTCTAAAACGGCATCTTCAAACGTAAGTCCACACTTAACATCCTCTTTATCCGAGAACTGAACCACAAATGAAAGCTCATCACCAAAGAAGTTTACAAGTTCATATGTGTTTTCGCGCGGATTTTCAATACTCGTTTTTCTGTAATTTATTCCCACGTAGTATTCAGAATCATCAATATTTCTTCTAAGCTTCATATAACCTGATGAAGCGTCTACATCCTTTGTCTTATTTCCTTCGCATATACTGTGTTCTGCTGCGGCAGCGTTGATGTCGCTCGGTGTTGCCACATAAGGGAACTCGATTTTCACGCGCATATTGCCAAATTTCAAAAGCGACGACTTAATGCTTACTGCAACGGCATCCACAGTCTGCATTGAATATGTTTTCACTTCAACTCTCTCGCCACGGACAGTGAAACGGCTTGTAAGTGCGCCGGTATACATATCAAGCTCCTGCTGTATATCCGCTATGTCCTCAATCTCTGTTTTTTCAACAAAACGCAAGCCTATCATTCCGAGATGGAAGCGATGCGGATTTTCTCGTCTGTAAATATAGAGAGGTGCCTGCCCCTCGGCAATCGCGGGATATGGAACAAGCCGTTCTCCTGTCTTGTAGCCCTTCATCATGAGCTCACGCCCTTTGAGGTAATCCGGCATCGGATATGAATGCCATCCCCATTCAGCCAGTGTGCAGAGTGGCTGCTCATAGCGATAGTATGACGGGAAGGTCTGAAGGCCCGTGATATCGGCAGTAAAGCCGAACTTACCGTTACCAACCGTCAACGGTGCACGTTTGTCTGGCTCCGTAATTACGATACTGTGACGGCGCACAAGCGCTTTTCTGTTGATTTTACTCATAACAAACATCTCCTTATAGCAATTTATGCATTTTTACTTTTTCTTTATTGGAACCCAGATTTCACTCCGGTAATCAGAGCTTTTCCGGTCTCCGTTAGTATAAATCTCAATATCCATTTCGTATGTTGGACAATATCCGGATGATGGAAAAAACTCAGAAACTATCGTTTCCCACATTCCTTGCATCGCATCAGGGATAGGACCTATGCATTCAAATACTGCCCATGTTCTTGCAGGGATTTCACTTTTACAAAAGCCTTCCGGAGCTACGGTTTCCTTATCGCAAATTGCGGCAACAGAATAATTGAACATATCTGTTTCATGCGACATATTCCCATAGCAAATACCAAGAATTCTCTTTCTATCGGGAGTAATATCAAACAGTGTTCTGACAGTCCCGTTATTATACGCGCGCTCCCAAAAATCCTGAATACTCGGAACGCTTATAGCGTCGTCCCGTTTCTGCGGCTCACTCTTTTCAACTACATAAAAAGATTCCTTTTCTACGATCTTGTATCCCATCACTGTTCCCTTTCCCAACGTGATCTTGACATAAAAGCGTGGGAAAAATTTAAGCTTAGAGCCATCTTTTTTTGCTTCAGACGGAGTTATTCCATGAAATTTAGAAAAAGCTCTGGAAAAGCTTTCCGGACTTTCGTAGCCATATTTTAACGCAACATCTATCACCTTACTTTGCGAAACGCTGAGTTCATTTCCAGCAAGGCTAAGTCTTCTGTTTCGTATATAATCCCCGAGAGTCATATCAAATACTATACTGAAAATCTTTTGCAGATAAAAACTTGAACAAGCAGCTTGCTTTGCCGCTTCATTATAGTCTATCTCCTCTGTGAGATGATCTTCAATATAATTAATTACGTTTTGCATTCCGGTAAGCCAATCCATATATTTATCCTCACATTTCACATTTTGTATTATACCTCAGGCGGAGTAGTTTTTCTTGACTTTAAGTGTTCACACCTGCAATATTTCTTTCATTAGTAAGTATATATCATTTTTGCTTTTAGTCAACACAAATTTCTCAAATACTACTGCACATTTTATATATTATCATCTTTTTTTGAGTTCGTTGGTAACCACGCCTCTATGGACTTTTATGCCGAGCACAAAAAAGGAATAAAGGCCACAGAAGGTAGTGCGTCCCTTATTCCTTATTCATTATTCATTTTTTATTTAACAAACTTCTTACAGAACGGACAATCCGGCTTTTTGCAAAGAAGCGCAAATTCTTCTTTTATTTTCATCGCAATCACTTACCCTCGTTTATTTTTTATTATTGTGTCACAAAAAAGATATGATTACAAGCAAAAGAAGGATTTTCTATCAAATTTGAACAGATTTAAGCTCGAGGGATTCAAGCTCTACCACTTGTTCTTTATCACCGCTTATTATCTTCACTTTTACTGGCATATCGTAATCGGTATTGAGCAGATACATCTTATTGCCCTCATATACGCTGTAGCGCACGCAGTCACTTCCGAGAACCTTTATCTCACATTCTCTTGCACTTGCCGAGATTATCTCGCGGACTATTGCTCGGTAAGAGTAATAAACCGAATGATTTCCCGGATAGTTTATGCTTGTGAAGAGCGTTGCAACGCCTTTTCCGACTTTGTTTTCTATAACAGCCGGGAAGTCAAACGGTTTCTCAACAAATCCATCTGCAAGATATGCAATCGTCTCTCCGTCAAGAGGCGCGAGATGGAGATAATCTGCATAACCTGCCGAGAACATTGCATCGCAACCGTTCTTTAAATATCTCGGGTATTTGATTCTCTCATCAAGAGAATCATAGCGGAACTTTACTCCGTTTACCGTTCTGCGTATTTCGCCAAAATGACGGCTTCCGAAAAGCTCTTCAATAAATTCATCATCTATCGGGATATACTTTCCGTCACGCTTTGTCTGTGTGTTGAGATGTGCCGCGCTCATAACAAGGTGACCGCCGCGACGGACGTATTCCGTAAGCTTTTTCATATTCTCTCCAGTCATTGTGTTCCAGCCGAGGAAGACGAGATAGTCATATTCTGAAAGGTGGTCAACATCCGTTTCAATCGGAACAATGTCGTAAAGGCCGTATGCGGGATATGCCGATGTGTCATATTCGCCATAGTTTTCAGGCTCAGACCATGTTCTCTTTTCATTGAGCTCAAAGAGCATCTTCCACGAATATTCAGGGTCACCATATCCCCATTCTTCGCGGAAGAACTGGTTATACAGGCAGCTTCTTCCCCATTTGCCTGCCCAGCCGTCATATAGTCCTGATATAAAACCTACTTTTACCTTTGGTCCGCCTGCCGGGCGTTCGTCGTTCTTTATAAAAGCGCTCATTTCGCGGAGAACTCGCTTATAATTCCGGCAAACTTCTGAATCTTCATCAAATTTCATGCCATATCCGTCAACTCCCGAATCTCCGCTTTCAAGCAAAAACATCTGCGAACCGGCAAGGTATGCATATTTGTATGTAAGCTCGAGTCTCTTCATCTTCAGCGGGTCGTCGTGGCGGAGTCCTCCATACCATTCGTGAGCTACGAATGTGCCCCAACGCTCAGAATCAAAAGCCTTTGCAACTCCTCTGAATACCGATACAAGAACATCCGGATTTCCAGGGCATATTTCAAGTATAGGAATATCAATTCCAGCTGCTGCATTATGCTTTGCAAAAGCATTTGCCTCAACACAGAAGGTTTTAGGTGTTCCGAGCTTCTTGCTTATCTTCGTAAACTTTGATAAAACAGAAATGAATCCTTCATATGCCGATTTCATATCATCGTATCGCTTAAGTCGGAAGTTTCGGAATCTGTCGATATATCTTGACATATCATATTCTTCAGTGTCAACGCGATTCATTTCGTTTACACCTTTGCGGTCAACGTAATACCCCGGAAGCTTGCATGCAAACTGGCTTCCGGTTTCGCCGAAAAGCTCACCAAGATAGTACTCTCCTGCGATCTCACGCATCTTTGCAATTGTCTCTGCAGTAAGACGGCATTCCATCCCCTCCGGCGCATGCTGAGTTACGTAGTTATGTATAAAGTAAATTTTGTTTTCTGCAAGATACTTTGCCCACTCTATAAAATATTCTTGCGGGAATGCATCACCGCGTGGACGAAGAGAAGCAAAGTTAAAGCCGTAATCAACACAGCGTTCCTTGATTTCTTCAATTATCTTCTCCGGAACGAAGCCGTGTTCACCAATCTGTACTCCGTTTAAAATAATATCTTTTTTCATAATGCAACTTCCTTTCTTTTCAGCTGAGCTTGGGATATTCTCCGGAAGCTTTACCTTTTCCGCATAAAGCTTTATCTCGTCGGCATTGCCCCACAGCGCGAGGTTCTCTATTTTGCTCTTTTCCTATGAAGCAGATATTGCATACGCGCATTCGCATCTGTTCCTGGGCGCACGCTGTAACGAAGGCATACACTTATCCTGATAGCAGGTTTTGCATATTTTTACCTTTCATGGGCACTGTATCTAAAAACTTCTTAATTGTACATATCCTCGTCCGATATCATTTCATAGCACCAGTCATCTGCGCTGTTTACGCGAACGACAGCGCTTCCGACCTCGTGGGACACAAGTGTCTCAACAAGCCGTTTTTCGTGATAGGGACTGTTCTCTACATCCTCTTTATAATGCTGAGTATATGTTGTGCGCGGATACAAGGTATCACCGTTGGGAATATACACAACGACAGGATTCATAGTTTTTATAAAATCCGGGCTGATATCATACTGGAAATGATGGTTCCCAAAATACCAGTGGCACGAAAGCTCATCTGCACGATTCGCCTTTATCATATCCTGCATATATCTTTCCACGCAGAACGAATAGGTATCTGCACCGTGATAGTACCTAAAGCCGTTGTACAAAAGCATAAAGGACACTGATGTTGCATTTTCGTAATTATATTCATTTATACGGTAAAACGGCTTTTTATAAACCACAACAGGTTCACCGTTTTCATAGAAGCGGCTGTTGAGCGCCTCTATTTCCACTCCACCGAGATCCCAGATTTCGTGCAGCTTATCATAAGTACAAAGCATTTTTGAATCAAGATATCCGAAGTTTTTAAGATACTCTGCACGTTCTTTCTTGCTTGCCTTGATCATAGCATCTGCTTTTCCCTCATCCGGCTTTTGAATACCGTTCATTGCAAGGATTTCATCTTTCATTCCGTAGTGGTCCTTATGAAAATGAGTGAGCAAATAATAATCGAGCTTTATATTATGCTTTTTAAGGTATGGAATAATTTTCTGCTCTGCGGTCGAATCGTACCCGGAATCTATAAGAAGATTTTTTCCGTTTGGAAGCTTTATGAGCGTTGAATTTGCCTTACCCACACCGAAGTTTATATATTCAAGCTTATACCCGGGTGTTTTATCCGAAATTTCAAGACTCTGATTAAGCACCACACCGCTTTTAAGGTGATAGTTGAGCGTATATTTCCCCTGCGGAAGTTTTCCGATTGCAGCATCGTCAAGATAAACACGAAGCATAGCTTCAGTATATGCGTTTTCACCAACGACCTCAGCTTTAAAAGGAATGTTTATGCCGTCTTCTGTCTCTACCTTAACAAGCTCGTCTTTGTAATTCTTTATGTTGGTAAGAATTATTTTGGGATTGTCACGGAACAAGATTGCATTATCGGGCGAGATTTCATATTTTAAGTTTTCTTCTTTGCCCTTACACTCAACATCATAAATATAAAGAGGAAGAATATATACCGGAACCTGCCTGAGATTATGCTGAAAACGGACTCTGTTTTTGCCTTTTTTCAAATACACCGGCACAGAGAGAGTATGCTTTCCGCTAAGCAGACCGCGCGTAAATTCAACCGAGCTTCCATCGGGATATGTGGTAACTATTTTTGTAACAATTTCATAGCTGTCGTGTGAATAGTCCGCTTCAAACGTATAATATCCGTCAGACGGAGCATTAATATCAAGAATGAAATAATCGCCGGTGGACTGGAGGAGAAGTGCATCTTCTTCACCGATTGCGTTTGTTTCGGAAATGCCGAAGCGTTTTGTTAATTTATCACGGAGCGAGTTTTTCTCCTTTGCTTTCTCTGCATTACAAAGCATCACTGCAAGCTGAGCACGGGTAAGCGGCTCATCAGGCTTTGCGGTTTTATCGCCGTAACCCGAGATGATTCCTTTAGATGTTGCAAGAGAAAAAAGCGGTTGCATCTCTTCTGAAATTGACTCATAATCCGAATATGCGTTAATTATAAGAAACGGATTTGCAGTATCTTTTTCTTTTATGTAATCTAATGCTGACATAACAAGATACAGTGCATCCGCTCTTGTTATCGCATTATCGCCATCTGCATACTTTTCCGAAAGCTCTGTCTTTATCTCTCTGTCTGCATATAAAGAAACTGTTTTTACTGCCTCTGTATATGTAACAGGCTTTTCGGGAAGAAACTCTTCCCCGTCAAAAGCATCAAACCAACCGCGTGCGGCACATTCCTCTATGTTTTCATATCCCCAGTAATTTTCAGACATATCGGTATACAATCCTTTCGTTTTTTTGAAATTCACAACTGCTGTTGCATTTGCCGACAGCAGTATCGCTGCAACAACGAGCAAAAAAACTCTTTTTATATTCATTTAGTTTAAAGCTCTCCTTTTACTTTCGGGCGGAAGTATAAACTTCCGCCCATTTGTCCTTATTACTTTACATAATCCAAAATACGCTTGATGAGCACTGCGACTTCTGCGCGGGTGGTATAGTCCATGGGAGCTATATTGCCCGATTTTCCGTTCACAAGACCTGCAGAGATGAGTGCGGAGACAGCATCTTTTGCGTAAGGTGCGACGGTGTCGAAATCCTCATAATTCGGTTTGTCCGTTGGCGGGAGAGCGCGGAGATCCTCCCCTACGAGATTACATGTCAACACTCTGTAGACGATTACCATCATATCCTGACGGGTAATGGTATTGCGTGGTGCGAACTTGTTATCACCGATACCGGATATAATTCCGTTATTACGTGCGATTGCAAGCTCGGTTGCGAAGTAATCATTTGCCGAAACGTCTGCAAAGTTTTCGGTGTTATCAGATGTGAGCTTAAATGCACGAACGAGCAGGGACGCGAAATCCGCACGGGTAATGTTATTTGCCGGGGAGTACGTGTCAGATGTTGTTCCTCTTATTATTCCATCGTCCGCGAGTGTGTTTATCGCGTCCGCTGCCCACGTGTGTTCAGAAAGGTCGGTGAATTGCGTTTTTTCTACCTCATCCGCCTTGCCTGCGCTCGGCACCTTCTCCTCGGGGAGAAGGCTTTCATCTTCATCAGTTTTGTCGGATGTGCCGGTTTCATCGGTCTTGGTCTCATCATCCGGCTTGTCGGTCGGTGCGGCACCGCCGCCTCCGCCTCCCCCACCGCCGCCTGACGGTGTGGTCGTTTCCGCTCCGGGAGTTTCAGTTTTATTCGACGATGAACCGCCGGTTGTGTTACCGTAAACCGCGATATCAAAGTGGATGGTGCTTTCGCGCCCATCGCTGTCACGCGCTGTTATTGCAACGTGGTTATCACCGACCTGAGAACTGTCCGGTTTCCATGTGAACACACCGGTCTCAGAATTCAGGCTCGCGCCACGCGGAAGCGTTGTTCCGATGTAAGTAATAGTCGGTGCACCATCTCCGATTACAGGTGTTTTTGCGTGAACAGTTACGCTTATTGAGCTTCCCGCAGAAACGCTGAGGTTATCGCTTACCTCATCAAATTCCGGAACACTTTCATCTACGAATGCTGTCGGAACAGAGAAGGACTGCCCTTCCTTAATGTTGTAAATATAGCCTTTATCAACATCATCTTTATCCTTATGTCCGCGAATCAACGTTACCGTTCCGACATCAAGGCGAACACTTCCCGTTTTCAGACCTTCTGCGCTGTCAGTTGCAGAAAGAATCTGATATGCGGCATTCTGAACACCATCGTTATCTACATAGATGTACTTTCCTGCAAGGTCAGATAAATCCGTGCAATCAATTTCTACATCAATGTAGTTTTCAAACGCATTTTCTGTCTGGAAGCCTGTTACCTTTCCGGCATATGCAGAAACATTTCCGGTTTCTTCACCTATGATTGTTCCGTCATTTACATAGCGATAGATTACGCCGCCGTTGGCATTTATGGTATATACGCCCACAAAACCAGAGAAATCGAAGCTGAAATCTCCATCCATAACGGTGTAAACAACATTTTTGTTCGTTGCATATACGATGTAATCCGTGTTGCCTCCGTTGGCTTCGGTGTGCTTTACCTTTACGGCACGTGCCATATCGCCCTCGGCTTCATCACCGGTTTTTACCGTGATATCAACCGGCTTTATCTCTTCGATATACGGGGTGTTGCGGTACGGCTCGTAGACGGTTGTAAAGAAGCTGTCGAGGTTTGCGCCCTCTCCGCCGTCACGCTCTACAAGAACGTAATCCCACGTATCAGGCATCATTTTAGTTGTGCTCTTCTTTGTAACATATCCGCCGGCTATTGCAACTTCGGTAGGAGTGAAGTTGTTAAACTGCGTCATACGAAGCTTAATTCCTTTTCCGTCCTTAAGCACCTTGCGGTAGTCCTGAACGTCAAACTCTACCGTGAACTGTGCATCCGGTGATTTGTCACGGCGGACATTTTTAAGCCATGTATATCCGCGCGGATAGAAGGTTTCATATTCCCACGCATCTTTTGTATCTGGATCTTTACCAAACGGTGCATCAGGTCCGGCGTAGCTGCCGATGATGTCTTTTCCGTTTGCATCCTGAACAACGGGGTCCGGAGTAAGCTCTATTCCGCTTATGGGATATGCGTTTTCCGCCTGAGAATGGAAGCTGAATAGGTGGTGGCTGCCTCCCGTTACACGGAAGAAATCTATTCCGTATGCAACATCGTCGTTAGCCTGCACCATAACTATAGTTCTGCGGTAATTCTCAGTCTGCGGATAAACTGATTTCATATCCGCGTCCATGAGCTTCACTTTGCCGCTGTCATCAAAATGGTAAGGGTAACCATGGATTCCACTTACTCCTGCCTGCTGCTTTTCATCGACTACAACAGTGTTATGAGAAATCGTTGTATTTACCCACTGGAGACGGTTCGGAGTGTAGCTTGTATCCTCCGGATAGCCAAGGTCCGGTGCTACATCAAGACCGAATGCATCAATACCGATGTTGAGTGCATCCTGATGTGCGTGTGACGCGCCGGTATTACCAAACCACATCCAGAAATCACGATGCGTGTTCTTCGCGGTTGATGCGCTTGCAGATTTGTAATTTGCACCGTCGCGCAGGATGCCGATACCGTAGCCTGTGAGCATTGTGCTTTCCGGCTTTTTATTGACATCAACATATGCCATAATCTCTTCTTCTGCACTTTGGGGGTTTTCAGCAAAGATGCTCTGACCGAAAGATGCGAGGTTTCCGTCAGTCACCTCATAAAGATACTGAGCAAACTTACGTTTGTATTCTTCGTTTTTCACTTTCGTGAAAGCGTTATACCATATACTTGTCGAACCGTTCAAGGTTATTGACGCCGGATCTCCCGCGTCACCAACATTCGGGTGCTTGGAGCTCGCAAGAAGGATATTCATTTGCGGGTCAAGCATCTTTACAAACTTCGGGTTTTCATACGGATTATAATTTCTTTCGCCTTCATATTTAAGAAGAGCATCCGCGAAGTTGCGAAGGTTGGATATCCATGAGGTATTATATCTCGGGGATGCTTCATTACCCATACCATCACGGTCAACATCGTTTATTATCTTCGGTTCAAACTGACCGCCGGAAACTGTTCTGTCACTTTCTGTCTTTCCGTTTTTATAGAGCCATTCTATAATTTCATCGGTTTTCGGCTGTTCATTGAGCACAATGGCGGCAATCGCCGCAACAGCCTGTGCCTGACCGTAGTTTCCGTTGATACGTCCGTCCATACACATATTGGCACTTGCAATAAGAATTCCGTCTGCCCAGTTACGCCAGATATCCTCCGAGCTCATCTTTTTATTTTCGAGTCCGCGAAGTTCAGCCTCCCCGGAAAGCTCGCGGATAAGCGTATCGTTTGTTATCATTGGATAGAACGTATCTACCGCGTTCGTAAATGTTCTTCCCAGATATGAATCGTTGATTCTACCTACTGCTGCGCCCATACCGGAGCCACCGGAGGTGTTCATAAACATATTTCTGAAATAGTAGGCATCAAGGCTGTCCCATACATCTGCAACTCTGTCGAGGAATTTTGCTCCGGCAAGTCCGTATTTTTCATCTCCGGTATACAGATAAGCATCTGCAAGAACATCTATAATATCGGTGTAAAAATACGACCAGAATTTATAGTTATATAATGAGATATAGCCGTGGCGTTCTGTGAGACCGTCGGTATAAGTACGTCCCGGGAGATATCCCCATCCGTCATCTACGCCCCACATATCACCGCCCTGCCAGAGAACTTTACCGTTTTCATCGCGGTACGTACCAAGGTCAGCGCCGTGGTCGATGATCTCTATCACTTCGCCCTTCTCATCTTTTATTGTTTCTTTATTCCACGTTATTTTATCTCCCCACGGGTCCTCGTTGCTTTCCCTTATTTCACTGTAAAGCTCATTATAGAGATAGCCTTTTGGATTGCCGTAGCCGTAGAAGATATACCATTCGGGTGTGTTTGCTACCTTCGGCTTTTCGCAGGTACACTCACTTCCGTCCTCGTGGAACAGCATTTCGTGGTGTGCCTGCCGTGCGCGGTCTACATCAAAATACAAACCGCTTTCGTCAAGGCCAAGTTTGAGGAAGCTTTCAAAGTCGTTACTTGGGAAAAGGCGCTTGCACGCACCGCACTGTATCTTCCACGGACGGTTTATATAGTCGCGCATCCATGAATACTCGCCTTCTATGTTTGCATGGCAATAGCGGCAATAGCTGTAATAGTCATCACCTTTACATCCGAGCTGACGTCCGCGCGGAATACCCTCGCCGTAAATCTGCGCACGTAGAAGTTCCAGATTAGGAAGCACTTTATCCGCCGCTTTTGCCGCATTATCGCGCATTTTTTTTGCCCAATCGTATTTTGCGGCATTATTCAGTGCGTTTTCACGCATTTTATAGGTATGAATATTCGGTTCGGTTTTACCGTCATCCGGAACAACAGTAACTTTATTTACACGAGTTATCTTTTTACCGCGGAAATCAACCTCGGTTGTAACGGTGACCTCACCTTCCGCGAGCGCCGTCAAAATGCCGCTGCTGATTGTTACAACTCCCGCCGGAGAATAGTTATATGAGATATGTTCAGACGGAATATCGAGAACGTTTTCACTGTTCATTACAGCATCGATATCAAGAAGAACTTTTTGATTTACATAAAGCTTTTCGCTGAGGTTGAAAATTATATCGTTCATCCCCGTGTTGTCGGTTACGGTAACCGGAACGGTTTTGGTTATCGAGCCTATACCGTCATCAATCGTCACCGTGATATCTGCAGTCCCTTCGCCCACGCCCTTTACCGTGCCGTCGGGCGAAACAGTTGCCACAATATCCTTTGAGCTTTTGTAGGTTACGGTGTACTGACCGTTCGAAACGGCAGTACCGTCAAGGCGAACAGGAAGAACGGAAATCTTTGTAGACTCATTCCAGTCAATATCGGATTTGATATCAACGTAGAAATCCTTGACGCAGTTTACGCCGTCAAGCGTGAAGTTTGATGCACAAACGTAGTTATCGCTTCCACTTACATTTCGCGGCTTGTAGACAAGATAATATTCGCCTTCATTAATCTTAATCTTGTTTTCAAGCGGCTCATCATAGATATACGTCTGTCCGCTTGAAAGAGATGAATCTACAGAGTTTTTGCTTCCGATGTAATTTTCGTTTGAAATGGTAAACTTCGAATCATCAAGAAGCGCAGTTATCTCCGAGCCGTCATCCTCTATAAGAAAATAGTCCATATAGCTTTCAGCGCCGTTGCCTCTTCCGCCATACATCCAATATGTCGCCGCCGGAAGATACAAGCCTGTGTACGGAACTTTAATTTTCAGTGCAAACCATGTATCGTATTTCGCAAGCATCTGAAGGCCGTTTCTGTTCGAACCGGCGCTCTGACGGAATCGCGTATATCCACCGCCGCCCTTGCTCTTATCTACATTATACGTAGTATGCTTCCAACCATCGTCTGCCCAGTTGTATTTCCCGTTCGTCTTACCGCCGGCATATGCCCAATTTCCACCGGTGGAATCAAATGTAATGTCTGCGTACTTTAGCCCGTCTTCACCGTTCAGTGAGCTTACGCTATCAAGATATGAAGAAATGTCATAAACAACTTTTTCGCCCTCGCCCGGTTTTGTCGGATTTTCAACAACCGGTATTGTGAGCTCTGCATCGGCAAGGGTTACACCCTTGTGGGTTACAACAGCGGAAAGCTTTGCCGTTCCCACGTTTTCACCGATAACAACACTGAAAATATCGTTTACCGAAGCAAAGTCAGGCGTAAGGGATGTAAGCTTTACATCATCCCCCTTTTCCACCGTACCGTCGCTCATGTATACGTCTGCCGATACCTGCGTAATTCCGCCGCCGGCGTAGATTTCTGCGCTGTCAGCTTTAACGCGCGTATACATCGGCACAGGCTCTTTCGTGTCTCCTCCGTCGAGCGTGAAGCTGGATGCAAACGAATAGTTTCCTATCCAATTTGTAGCATTTACTACAACACGAGGCTTGTAGACAAGGTAATACTCGCCTTCATCAAGGTTAACTTCATCTTCAAAAGCTTCGTCTATGACGATGGACTGTCCCTTGCCGTCAACATATTCATCCGAGCGCTTACTTCCGATATAGCCTTCACTCTGTATTGTAAGATTTTCATCAGAAAGAAGCTCAGACATATCCGTGCCGTCATCTTTTATAAGGAAATAATCAAGATATGTTTCGCCGTCCTTGTCATACTTGGCATATGTTACTTTAGGGGTGTAAATACCCGAACGCGGAACCTTGATTTTTAATGCAAACCATGAGTTAAAAACGCCTTCCGTTGTTACATACTGCGACAAAAACTGCAGACCGTATACACCGTTAAACGAGCGCATTTTGGTTACATCGCGCTTTATTGTTACAGAATAGTCGTACCCGCCTTCATCCCAGCTGTGAATGTCTTTCGTTTTGTTTGCGGCATATTCGAAAAAGCCGTTTGTTTCGTCATAAGTAAATACGTTGTAACCCTTACCGCCAAAGCTTTCCGGTCCGTGAAGAGTTTCACCGGCAGCAGACAACTTAGACACGACAGCGGACAAATCGTACTTAACCTTTATTCCCGCAATCTTACCGCTCACAACAGAAAGCGAGGTTTCCGCGGTAAATTCTTTGCCGTCAACCGTTACGCTTGCGCGGAACTTTGCAGTTCCGGGTGCGATACCTGAAATGACACCTGTATCCTTATCAACAGACGCAAAGGCGGATGTTTCTTCCGTTACCTCAAACTTTGCGCCGGTTGCGGTCTTTGTTGAGCCGTCACTCATGCAAAGCGTCATTTTAAGCTGTGCCGTTCCGCTACCGTCAAACACGCGCACGCTATCCGACGTAAGGCGTGCCATCATCGGAACAGGATCTTTTGTGTCATCGCCGTCGGGTGATCCATCGAGCGTGAAGTTTGAACAAACGGCAGTCTTTGTTCCCCGTGGTCTGTAAACAAGGTAATATTTACCCTCATCAAGCGTACCTGTTTTTTCAAACGCTTCATCAAACACAAAGGTTTGTCCACTCGTTTTGTTTAGGTCTACGCAAAGCTTGCTTCCGACATAGCCTTTATTTTCCGTTGTGAGATTTTCATCGGCAAGAAGCTCACTTATTTCCGTGCCATCATCTTTTATAAGGAAATAATCAAGATAGGTCTGACTATCGTTACCAAACGCCCAATATGTAGCCTTCGGCGTATATATTCCGCTTTTGGGAACATATATTTTAAGTGCAAACCACGCCTCTTTGCTTGCGTTTATCTGCAGACCGTTGCGGTCTGAACCGGATGAACGACGAAATTTTACATAACTGCCGTCCGGATATTTATCTGCTCCGTCCCAGCTGTATTTTCCGTTATACTTGTGCGCGGCATATTCAAAAAAGCCGTCTGAGCTATCAAATGTGATGCCGGGATAGCCCTTGCCGCCAAAGCCTTCCGCGCCGGATATAGTTCCGGCGGTATCAAGATATCCTGAAAAATCATACTTGACCGTTATTCCGGGGGATGTGTATTCCGTTTCCGTCTCCCCCGCCGAAACAGCGGGAAGCAGCGATATCATCATAGAGATTGCTAAAAGCAGGGATAATATACGTTTCATAAAAAGCTCCTTTCACACTTCTCTTTTATTATAGCGGAGAGGGTTAGCTCTCCGCTACAGGTATGTTTTGGATATTAATTTGAATATACAACCTTTATATTCTCTTCCGTATCTCTGTACATTACATATCCGCGGGCGCTGCTCTGCAAGCCTGCCGTTGCGTTCGCAATCGGAGCTGCTGTAAACTGACCGTGCGGGAGAAGCCTTTTAACAGTTGCCTTTGAATATGCGCTCTCTACATCAACAGCTGCATCGCTCCCGAACAGGATGCCGGCTTCTACTATGTCATACTCACCCTCGTCATACTCAATCATATATACGCCGTTACTCTCCTCAAGCACAACAAGCGGGATTTGATCTTCAACTTTCACGTCATATGCTTTGATTTCGCCGACTTCGTTAAGCCATTTGAAAAACTCGTAGGTTGCGCTGTAAGTAACAAGCTTGCCGTTACGCGTCCAGCCATTCGCTGATGTTCCGGTCGGCTTATTGGAGCTGTCATAACCGATCAATGCAGTATACTGTGCCATTGCTTTTGAAACACCATCCGGAATTGCAGTAGTTTTGTAATTTTCGCTTGTAATCTCGGTTACGTTGTCCTCAAGAAGCCAGTGTGCAAACTCATACCCGGTAAGCGTTGCTGTCGGGAGTTCAGTTACCTTTCCGTCTGCGATTGCCTTGCTGTCAACATAATCTCCGTTCCAGTTGAAGAAGTCGAGATACTCTGTTTCTTCCTCAACTGCAGTATAAATTGCGGTAAGTGCGATATTTGCATACGGGTTTACGGTTACGGTGTTATCCGAGCTGTAGTATCTGCCTGTTGCAGCGCTACCAAGTACCCAGTAACGGAATTTGTAACCGGGAACGTTATCCTCTGCTGTTGCTGTAAGCGTTGCACCCGGATTAAGAGTTCCGGTTACAATATTGCCTGTTGCTTCGCTGAGTTTAGTTCCGTTTGCCGTTACTGCAGATGCACACGTAACATCACTTACAAATACACCATAGTTTACGCTTGTCGGTGCATCTTCCGGTTCTACAACATCCAGTGCAGTGACGTTGACGGTGATACCGCTGTCTATTGATGAATATTTCTCATCCGAGGTTACTGCGTAAATCGTTGCAGTTCCGTTACCAACTGCGGTGATTGTTCCGTCATCTGCTACAGTTGCGACTTCCGGTTTTGATGATTTGTATGTAATGAAGTTATTGGATACGGGCATGGTGACATCAGCACCGCCGGAGTCCTTACCTGTAACCTTTGTAGCGAGCGCAAGCGTCTGTGATTCTTTTATTGTGTCAAAAGAAAGTGTAGTTCCGACATCGCTTGTTGTTGTCATAACTGGGTTGATGATGGGGTTGAGGGTGATACTATATAACTTATGCGACTTCGTGTTATCTGTATGTAAAGCTACAACTATTTTATCAGTATTTGCTGTATAAACTGCATTCGTAGCTGTCTGAGTAAACTCCCCCCAAGAGGGAGTAGTGTACTTCGTCTGAATTTCCTTCTCATAAACACTCTTATCAAAAGGAGCATCGTATACGTCAGGTGTTATAGATACTTTATAAGGATTTGTTGTTACTTTTGCACCTTGATACCCCTTTATTGCCGGAATATAAAACCCCGCTACCTCGGGAGCCTGAAGAGAAAAAGCAAATTCCAGAGAAGTTGCCGCCTTGTTATTCATTTGAAGATATCCACCCGAGTGAATGCGGAACTGCTGGTTGTTATTCTGATCAGTATCAGTACTCGTTTTAAGAAGGTCGTCTGATACATCAAAAAATTTCCACTTACGTGCAGTACTATACTCCATATATGTACTGTTCAAATAATACGTAGAACCATCAGCAGTTTCTACCGAAACTGTATAAGGACTCGTGTTTGTCTTACTAATCAAACCCGCAACAGTTGCGTCATCACTTATAAACTTATATGTCGTCTCTTCGGGCTCTCTTCCCGTCTCCCCATCTGCAAATGCCACAGGAAGCATTGAAATAATTAGGGAAATCGCGATTAAGATTGATAGAATTTTTTTCATAATTACATAAACCTCCAAGTTTAATTTATTGTAATTATATTGTAACATTTTGAAGGACAAAAACGCAATGTATAAAATAGGAAAAACGGGCAAACTTCGCGGGATTTTATCGCCCTTTTTTCCAAGAGAAAACTCTTGCAAAACAAAAAAACACCGACACAGAAAAACTTCTGCATCGGTGCTGGTTAAAACAAGTCGCTATGGGTTCCGGTACGAGTTAAACCTAACACAAGCAAATCCCGCTCAATTCTATAAATCAAAAGCCAATCCGGTTCGATATGACATTCTCTTGACCCCTTATAGTCTCCGGAAAGCGGATGATCAAGATACTTTTCCGGAAGCTGCTCTCCATTTGCCAAAATATCAACAACTTCTTTTAATAAACTCATATTATACCCGCGTTTTTTCGCAAGCTTATAGTCCTTTTTAAAGCGAGATGACAGCTCTATCTGATACTTCATGATTCCAATTCCTCAAAAAGTTCTTTTGTGCTTGAATATCGCTTAGCCGGTATTCTACCGCTTATCATATCGTCCATTTCCTTAATTGCAGCCAGCGTCTCTGCATTCGGAATATCCGTCGCTATTTCAAACGGAATTTTCCCCTGCCGCACAACCTGCCTTAAAAACATATTCATAGCGGTTGTCATATTAAGCCCCATATCCGCAAGCATCGCTTCAGCCTGTTTTTTCAGCTCTGTATCCATACGAATACTCATATTTGCAGTTGCCATAATTCATTACCTCCTACTTTAGTATATACATCATACCACAAAATATGTGCATTGTCAATACAAGCGTTCAAAAAATTTCTCTTAAAGTCAACAATTCAAACAAATCAGAGGGCTGTGTCTTATTCAAATTGCATTTTTTTCTGCGAACATTCCGAAAAAGGAAAAACGGGCAAACTCCGCGGGATTTTATCGCCCTTTTTTCCAAGAGAAAATTCTTGCAAAACAAGACAAAATGTTGTATTATATATGTAGATGGATGAATTCCCGAAAGGAGGTATGTTGCTTGAATAAGGTTATTTTTGATGCGTTTGATGTTTGCGTTCCGGCGCTGAGCAGTAACAATCGTATGTTTAACATATTGCCGTTTACCGTGCAGATAGTTGAGCAAAACAAAATAAACAGCCCTCACTGGCACGATTATCTGCAGATATGGTACACTGTTTCAGGTAGCTGGCTCCACACGATAAACGGCGTTACCTATCCGCAAAAAGCCGGAAGTGCCGCAGTTATCTTCCCGTATATGATACACAGAATAGACACCTCTGAAACTAACCTTGAAGAGGCGATAGTTTATCAGATTTCGATAAAAAAGAACTTTCTTGAGAGCAACAATGTCCCGTTTTTAGGACATACCTTTGAGGATGCGTCTTTTGATTCTTTTTACCTTGCCCCGCACACTACGATTACAGGACGCGACAAGCAGCTTGCAGATCTTATCTGCTCGGACATTTTAGCAGAATATCAGAACCACATGGCGATGCACATTAACAAAATACTCAACGACATTGTGCGGCTTCTTGAAATATTTGTAAAGAGCGTTGATACGTCTGTAAACAAAATTGAGCTTGCGCAGATACGCACGAGGATGGAGTGCATTGACGAGGCAATGGCGTATCTTCTCACCAACACCTCAAAGAAAATGACGATTGACGAGCTGAGCAGCGTTGCAATGATGTCACGAAGGACTTTTACGTCTGCATTCAACTCAACAATCGGGCAGACTTGCCACAGCTACATAACATCTCTACGCATGCAGAATGCGTATACGCTTTTGAGAATAACAGACAAGAGCATTGCGGAAATCGCCGCAGAGTGCGGATTTTTTGACAGTTCGCACCTTGCACAGGTCTGCAGAGAGATTTACGGTGTTTCTCCCCTTTCGCTTCGCAAGAAGATAGGCAAATGGCAGCGCGAAGTCGGAGACGATATTTTCCGTGCAAGCGTGAAGAGTATGACATGGGCGCCACTATATACCGAGCCGATGTTCGAAGCTCATCAGATATCTTTACTGCATTATTAAAATAAGGCGTTTTTCACTTTCCAATACTTTCATTGTCATCAGTGGCGGGGTTATCAATAACCTCGCCATTTTCGCTAAAACGCGAGCCGTGGCACGGGCAATCCCACGTATGCTCGGCACGGTTATACTTAAGTGCGCATCCAAGATGCGGACAACGCGGAGCGGTAGGGGTTAGAAGCCCTACGGTTGATTCAAACGCGTTGATAGCAAGCTGAGGGTGCAGGATGCTGCGTGACGGTGAAAAAACTTCGGCATACGGGTTTTGTTTTTCCATAACGAGGTCGCAGAGGATATCCGTAGCGACCATTGCATTTGTCATTCCCCATTTATTAAAGCCGGTTGCTACGTATACGTCAGGCGTAGATGCGGAATACCTGCCTATATACGGAACGCCGTCCAGCGTCATACAATCTTGAGTTGCCCATCTGGAAACAATTTCTGAATTCGGGTAAGCTTTTGCGGCAAAAGCTTCAAGCTCTTGCCAGCAACCGCCCTGTTTTCCGGTGCGGTGTCCTCCGCCGCCGAGAAGAAGTAGATCACCGAAGGAACGGAATGAAAGACCGGTTTCCGATTCATCCACGTACATTCCGTTTATACTCTGTGCACCGCGGAGCGCGAGAACGTATGACCGGTGCTGATAGAGCTTTATGAAATACGAGCCGTGTTTATTGAATATCGGAAAATGAGTTGCGATGAGAAGCTTTCTGAAGCTTATGCTTCCGCGGTTGGTTACAACCTTGTTTGGCAAGAACTCTATTACCTTGGTGTTTTCGTGTATAGGCAAGTCTTTTGCAAGTGTATACAAAAATTTCAAGGGGTGAAACTGCGCCTGCCGCCGCATACGCACTGCCCCCGCAACTTTAAAGGGCAGCTCGTCGGCATCTGAAAATTCGGCTTCCGCGCCGAGGCGATGCAAAGCTTCAATTTCCCGCTCAAGCTTTCTGCGGTTATCAAGAGAATACACATAAGAATCCTTTATTTCAAAGTTACAGTCGATATTGCGGCAAAGGTCGGCGTATTCTTTACCTGCACGAGTCTGAGCTTCCAGATAAAGCCGCGCCTTTTCTTCACCAAAGCGTTTTATCAGCTTGTCATAAATCAAGCCGTGACCGAGCGTAATTTTCGCTGTTGTGTTTTGTGTGACGCCGCCGCAAATATTTCCGGCTTCCGCAAGAATGCAGTCCACACCTGCATTTTTTAATTTATACGCGCACAAAATGCCCGCAATCCCCCCACCGACGATTAAAACGTCGGTGGTTTTGTTCCCTTTCAAAGCGTCAAACGAGATGTGCCGGGCTTCCTTTTTCCAAACAGACTCCATCATACTTCCTCCGAAACATAATACGGTTAGTATTTGCGGTTTGGCTGCAGGTATTCAGCAGCTTGGTGAAATGACTTTCCGCTTTTTACGTTATCCTAAACTGCTGAAAAGAGCAAAAAAGGGGCTGTAGCAAAACAGCCCAGACCGCATAAAGTGTGGAAGTGATATTTTTTGCAGATAACATCAAAAAAAGTATATGGTTTGAAGTTTGAAGTAAATTGAAAATTCGGCAGAAGCCGAATTTAAGGATTAAATTACACTTTATGCTATAATCAAATCGGACCTCTCGACGTACTTATGTACTACTTCGGGTCCGATTTGCTCATTCTGCACTATTTTTCTAAAGCCCCAAAGGGATTGTAGCAAAATGCATTTCGCTACAATCCCATCCTTTTGGTTTTAATTTACTTTAAGCCGAGATCGGCTTTTGCGGCGATTGCTATTCCCTTTGCTTTAAAGGTTTCAACAAGCTTTTCCTCATCGCTTGCACGGAAAACCATATATGCCTTTTCGTCGCCGTGGCTGAGGATTGAATACATATACTCAATATCAATTCCTGCGTCGGAAATAACGGCGAGAACCTCGGAAAGCCCTGCCGGACGGTCAGGCACCGCAACAACGCACACAGGTGTCATTGTAAGGATATTTCCTTGTGCAAGAAGAATTGATGATGCGCGCTCTGCATCGTCAACAATCATACGGAGAACACCGTAATCGGTTGTTTCTGCAATGGATATTGCGCGGAGATTGATGCCGTTCTCAGCAAGAAGGCCTGTAACCTCTGCAAGCTGACCTGCGCGGTTTTCAAGAAAAACAGAAATCTGATAAATATTCATTTTCTCATACCCTCCTTAAATTTTG
>SVLF01000026.1 GCA_015068085.1 Oscillospiraceae bacterium | reverse complement strand
GCCGTGGAGACTGGTTGGGTTCAGAACGACGCCGAATACAGTGATAAACGAAAGTGACATTACTATAGCTGCAGGTAAGGGAGATGCAACCTATGACCATTTCACGGCAGTTTTTAAGATTAAGGTGGAGGAAAAGGGTACATATATACCGACAATTAATTACAATACATTACCGGAAGGATATAAGGTTGCGATAATTCTTGCAAAAGAATCTTCCTCTGACCCGGATATGAGTGGAGTAAACAATGCCACGGTTAAGCAGTATATCCAGTCACATGCAAACGATATTATAGGAAGAATTGATATGTGCACTGATGAAGAAAAAGAGGCCAGTGCATCGCTTGCTGCCGTAAAGCTTGATGAAGGAACATATAATTTACTCGTAGTGTCTGATGGCTTGAGTGAAAATTATTCAGCAACAAGCGGAAAGATACGGGCAAAACTCCGCTCTTTTGAACTTGACGGAACTTCGGTTAAAAGGTTTGAAGCAAAGACAGCTGCAGGCGGGGAACTTGCGTTGAGCGAAAAAACGCAGATTTCCGCCTCGGTAACGCTT
The DNA here is from genome assembly GCA_015068085.1 of Oscillospiraceae bacterium. Lineage (GTDB taxonomy): Bacteria > Bacillota > Clostridia > Oscillospirales > JAAYXM01 > SIG480. Next base: position 35,850 of record SVLF01000026.1, on the reverse strand, counting down.
GAAAGCGGAAAAACATATGAAACAGACGATGTTACATATAAAAGTTTGAATGAAGATGTTCTTTCTGTTACTGATACAGGAGAGGTGCTTGCGCTCTCGGCGGGAGAAGGCGTTGTGCGCGTAACATACACTCCTGATGATACAACATATACAGATGTTAAAATAACTGTGCTGCAAACAGAAGCAAAATTTGTTTATGATTATTATTTTGGTTCGAATTATCTTTCTGTAAGTACAGATGGAAGACTTACGACTCTTGTTAAAAAGCCTATGGAGTTCTCTGATGTTAATGCATCAAAGACTAATAAATGGAGAGCTGTGGGAATAAGTGCTGTAAACAGTGCACAGATAAATCCGGCGTTTTCTGCATGGAATTCAAAAGAGACAAATGCCGCATTTAACAAGTTTGATGTGGTTTTTGAGTTGGAAGTAAATTCGGACGGAAAATACACCCCGGTATTGAATTACATTGCTATACCTAAAGGATATATAATGCAAGCCTACCTGATTAAAAAGACCGGGAATGAAGCAGATATGACCGGGCTTTCCAACGAGAATGCAATCAGAACGTTGGTTTCTTCAAATTCCAGTAGCCTTATCGGTGAGGTGGATTTGTTTGCAGAATCGGAAACTGCAAAGTCAACGGGTTTTTCGCCTGTCACTTTAACGAAAGGCAACTATTATCTTGTTTTTGTCTCAAACGGCAGAAATGCAAGTGCTGAAAAATATTCTGACGGATATATTTATGCAAGAGTATCGTCTTTTGCATTGGATGCAAAGGATGCAGAAGAAATAGAAATTAAAAAAGATACTTCGGTAATGAACGTTGGTGCAAAAGTAAAGCTTTCATCGTTTGTCACATATGAAAGCGGGCGTACTTGCGAAATGGCGCAAGGCGTAAGCTATCAGAGTCTCAATGAAGCTGTTGCAACAGTCGATGCAAACGGAAACGTAACGGCGTTGAGTGTTGGCACGGCTGTGATTAGGGCGCAAATAGGGAAGGCAACAGAAGAAATTGAAATACGTGTTGTTGACGATTCGTCTGTTGCTGAGCTTAGTGTTGATTTTCCCGAAGTAATCGGTCTCAATGAAAAAGTTAAAGTGAATGTCCGTGCAATAAACTTCAAGGGAGAGGAAGTTGAAATCTCGGATATAACTTATCATAACCTCTCACAAGATATTATAAGTGTAGATAACAACGGTGTTGTGGAAGGTAAGGATACCGGAAAAGCTGAGATAAAGATCAAATGCGGTGATGTGGAAAAAACTATATCTACGGTGGTCTGTCTCTACGATGCATCTGATGAAGAAGTCCAGACATTTAAATATAAGATGGGATCGGATTATATGAAAGATCCTGCTGCTGTTGCGGCGAATAAATCGGATCTAACTTTGTTTGACGAATATGAAGAAGTAAATCTGAAGAAAACAATGCCGTGGAAGCACGCAGCAGTGGGAAATCTCAGCCATTACGATATGCGCGGTGAGGAGTGGAGAAGAGTTCAATCCGATGCTGTTAGAATAATAGGTGCAGATGGACAAAAACTTCTGCAGCATTGGGCGGCTTATAAAATTTATGTTCCGAAGGCCGGTTCATATAAGCTCTTTGTAAATCCGATAAAAAAGACGGCAGGGCGCGGAGTACGTTTCTTCTGGATGGAAGATAAGGATGTGTCAACATTGTCCGGAGCAAAGTCAAGAACGGTTATTGCACCGGATGAAACGTTTGTTGGCAGTGTGGATTTTCGCCATAAAACAAACACGTCCGAGGACACAGAGTTTGATGATGAATATATAGGCGAGGTTCGGGTTGAGAGTGCCGGAACATATATAATAGTCTTATCTGCCGAAGATGGAATAACAGACGAAGATATAAGCAGGAACGCAGGCATTACATCGTTCCATCGTGGATTTACGCTTGAAGAAATAGATGAAGGTAATGTTGAAAAATACTTGTTCTCAGCACAAGCTCATGGTCAGGAGATTGGCTCCGACATAATTTCAGACGAGGATTATAAAGAATATAATGATGCCGCATCTGCAATGTCATCGCAATGGGCGTATAATGATTCAGATAATGTGTTGAGTGCAGTTGCAAAAGAGAACTCTGCTGAAATTAAACCGTCAAACGCATCGCGTGCCTCAATTTCATTCAAGGTGAACGTTACGAGAGAATTAGAGTATATGCCGAGTGTGAAGGTTTTTGCGGATGACGCGGGAATGAGCGCAAAGCTATATTTAAGCCGTTACGGAGAAAATACGGAAGAGGATTCTCTCTTGATAGGAACTGTTGATACATACGCTGAAATTGCAAAGGAAAAACAGTACATTTTCAATCCTGTTTATCTCAAGCGCGGTGAATATGTATTTACCATTGTATTTGAAGAAGGTAGTCGGGCGGATTCTGTTTTGAAAATCGGCGAGTTCGTTTTGGATGCGTCAAGAATTGTGGATATCATCCCGAGAACAGAACACTCTGAAATAGGTCTTGGCGAAGAAACGAGGATTGGTGCAACTGTCACTCGTGCAAGCGGAATCTCATATGACAGTATTGCCGGTCTTTCGTTCAAAAGTGTTAATTCGTCCATAGCCTATGTAGAAGAAGACGGCAAAATAACCTCCGGCGGAGATGAAGTAGGCGAAGCAGAGTTTATTGTAAGTTATGATGTTATTTCAAAACCCGTAAAAGTAACCGTGTTTGACCGCGAGGGTATAGAATCAGCAGAAATAAGAAACTCAGAACGTGTTTTTTATATCGGTGAAAATACAGGGCTTATTGTAGATGCAACGCTGAAAAGCGGAATAGGGATTTCCGACATAACTACCGTGTGGCGTTCGGAAAATCCCGACACTGCATATTTTGAAGACAATGTTCTCGTTCCGGTGACAACGGGAAAAACTAAGATTTACGGAAGTGTTTCATATTTCGGAAGCACTTATGAGCTTTCTTATGATATTGAAATAAGAAATGATGAATATAATGTTGCCGAATTTATTTCTCTTCCGCCGTATGTGAATATAGGTGAAGAGAAGTTTGAGGTAACTGCGGCAGCGGCGACCGCTGTAGGAAGATATCTCAATCTTGAATCAGCGACGATAACATTTGAAAGCTCGGATGAAAGCGTTGCGGTGTTTGAGAAAGATTATACCCTCGTGCAGGTGGAAAAAGACGGAAATGAAATTCCTGTTGCAAAAAGTGAATTGAAGCTTTTATCTTGCGGAGAAACAACAGTGACGGTCAAGATAACTGTTGGCGAAATAACCAAAACAGCTGAAACTGTAATAAAAGTGCAGGACGGAAAGTCTGGCAGAACTTATTGGACAGCCGAAGTCGTTGCCGCCATGCATGAAAATGCAGAAAAAGATCCGGAACTGAAAGCAAAAAGAAAAGATGCCATAGAAAAAGCGGACAGCTATGTATCTCTCGGATATGACAAGCTGTGGAGTCTTGTTACGGCTGAAGGACTGCCGAGAACATCATCAATAAAAATGTCGGATGACCCAAATCGCTCGGTCTGCCCGTATTGTCAGGAGGACTTATATTCCAAATATGCTTATTATCCGTGGCAGATGAACCCGCTTAACCGTGAATGGAAAATCCAATGCCCGGAGTGCAAGAGGCTTTTTCCGTCAAATGATTTCGGCAGCTTTTACGAGCTTGGCATAAATGAATACGGCGTGTTTGACCGTCAACTCGCACTTGATAAACACGCGGAATTGTTTGGAGATAAAACGGCACCGGCAGGATCTCCGGCGTGGTACGGTTATGGCGTAAAAGGCGGATACCTGTATAATGACTTATATCCTGAGGTGGGAAGTGCCGATTGTCCTGTAAAACTTACAGGAGCGGAAACGCCTGAGAAATGGGCGGTTGATGACGGATTCGGATATGATACCGGAAGGACTTACGGTGGAGGTCTAAAGGAGAAATATGTATTTATTGCATGCTATAACCACCTTGGTCTCTGGGAGTTCAACGGATCATTCGGAAAGCCTAACGGTTCTGCAACGATTGCAGATGCTCTTCATAATTTATCGCTTGCGTATTTGTATACAGGCGATTTGAAATACGGAAGAGCGGGAGCAATCCTGACAGACAGAATTGCAGACGTGTATCCGGATTTCGATCAAAGCTTATACTGTCTCGGAATGGCTAATGCCGACGGAAGTGCAGACGGTTGCGGTAAAGTTGTCGGAGGCATATGGGAAACGTATCTCGCACCAAATCTTATCAAGGCTTATGATGCTTTTTATCCTGCTTTTGAGGATGAGGAAGTTGTGAACTTCCTTTATGGAAAATCCCAAAAGTACAGTATAGGTGATAAGTCAACGCCTGCGGCGTTACGCGAGAATTGCGAAAACGGTATTCTTCGGGGCATCTTTGACGGAATCAAAGATGGAGAAATTACCGGAAACTTTGGTATGAAGGAATCTGCGCTTGCAATGGCGGCTGTTGTGCTTGATTCTCATCCGGAAACTGACGAAATGATAGATTTCATTTTCCGTAGTGGTGTATTGGCTCATGATGAGTACTGCACGGGATGCGGAGTTAATGATAAGCTTATCTCTGAGGTATCGCGTGACGGACAGGGAGGAGAGTCGAGCGTAACCTATAACGGATTGTGGGTAGAAGAACTTGCAAATTTGGCGGATACGCTTGCTCGCTACGATGAATATAGCGGAACAACTCTTTATGAAAACCCCAGATATGTAAAGATGTTCACATCATACGCACCGCTCACAATGCTCAGAAGAGGGTTTCTGCCGATAGGAGACGGTTCTCGAGTCGGGCATTTCGCACCATTCCCGTCTAAAGCAATGCTCGCAAATGCATTTGCGGCGGTGAAGGATGAGAAGAGCAAAATTATTATCGGGCAGCATCTGTATTGCATGAACGGAAACTCTGCCGATGGGCTGATATATAATGAGTATACGCTTAATCGCGAAGCACTTGAAAATGATATAGAGAAGCTGATTGAAACTTATGGAGAATACAATTACGATGAAAGCTCTCTTGCTTCCGGGTACGGACTTGCGGCTCTCAGAAGCGGAAGTCTGTATAAAGAAGACAGTTCGTTGTACGATGCAAATACGCAACGTGACTTCTGGATATATTTCGGAGGAGCGTTTGCACATAAGCATGAGGATGCGCTGCATCTTGGAATGGATGCATTCGGAATTGCTTTTGCATCCGATAACGGATATCCGGAAATGGCTTCGACCGACCCGAACAGAAGCCAGTGGCACAATGCAACTCTCTCGCATAATACTGTAACCGTTGATGAAGAGACACAGACGCTTACAAACCCGAAAGCACAGTTTCCGCTTCACTTTGACGCTACCGATGATATGGTCAGAGTGATGGATGTTGATGCCGCTGAAGCGTACAAGCAGACAGATATGTATCGAAGAACTCTGGTTATGGTTGACTATGATGATGAGAACTCATATGGTGTTGATTTCTTCAGAGTTCGCGGTGGAAATGATCATCTTTATTCGTTCTATGCAATGAGCAAAGAAATATCTGATTATTCTGATAATCTTGACTTTGTAAAGCAAGCTGATGAAAACGGTAATTATGTTGGAAGTTATGCCGGAAAGGATGTTCCGTTCGGAAAAGACCCGGCAACAGTTGTAGGACACATAAGAGAAAAAACAATGTATCCGCGTGGATACACATGGCTTTTCAATGTTGACCGTGCCGATAATCCCGGAACCGGGGAGTTCTTTGTGGATTACAAGGTGGAGGATTTCAGAAAATATTTAAAATCAAAGCATGATTTTCATTTGAGAGTTACGATGCTTAATGACTTTGAGCTTTCTGAGGTTTCTTTTGCGGACGGATGCCCACCGAGAAAACCTGAAAACATAAAGGATGGGCTTACTTCAGTAAGATATATGCTTGCCCGAAGAAGCGGAGGAAGAAATCTTGATTCTTTGTTTACGACGGTATTTGAACCGTATGACGGAAGCAGATACGTGGCAAATATGTCCGGAGTAGATGTTGCTGTAGTTTCCGGAGAACACAAGAAAGACGATGTTGTAAAGGCTGTTAAGGTTGAGCTTGAAAACGGAAGATGTGATTACATCATATATGCGTCAAATAAAAATGTTGTATATAATGTTGATGGGTTGTTTGACTTCTCCGGTTTTGTAGGTGTATACAGCATCAATTCCGACGGAGTGAATATATACAGCTATGTCCAGGACGGCACAATTATTGGGGAGCAGAAAAATTTGAAAGCTGAAATAGGCGGGCGCGTAAAGAATTTCACAAAAGAATTATCTTTTGATAACTATATGGAAATTGCTCTTGATTCAGATACAACGGCAAGCGAACTTGTAGGCAGACTCGTGCTTGTTGAGAATGACAATGTACAAAATGGCGCATATGTGATTCAAAGTGCCGAAATGAAAAGTCCTAGGCTGGCGGTTGTAAGCGTAGGTGATGTTTCTTTCATACGAGGGTATGTTGATTCAGATAACGAAGCTCTTGGATATGAATATAATATTGAGAAAGGACAGAAAGTTTCAATTCCTATGAGCTATGCGGTGAACCGCAGACCGATTATTGAACCGGTTAAGAATGTAACTACCTCAGCGGGAAGTTCAGTATCTGTGAAAATAAATGCTCGCGCAGCTGATGGCAGTTCCGTAACGTTACGCGAAGTAAGACTTCCTCGAGGAGCAAGCTTTAATGCAGAGTCCGGCATGTTCACGTGGAAACCGGATGCAAGCCAGATTGGAGATAGTTATGTCTCGATAAAGGCAATTGATTCATTGGGAAGAGAAAGCTCTGTTCAATTTACCGTTACGGTATACGGATCAACAACAGGAGGAGTGTCCGGCGGCGGAGAAAGTTCTTCCGGTTCGGACTCCGGAACTGGTGAGTCAGGAAGCTCATCTGGCGGTGGAAAAGCTACAAATCCTGCAGATACTACAGAACCGAAAGAAGACACAACTTCGACAGAATCAACTGCACCGGGAACTGATACAGCAAAGGTTCAGTTTGTTGACCTCGGAAACCACTTGTGGGCAGCAGATGCGATAAATACCCTTGCTGCAGACGGTATAGTCCGCGGTACATCGGAAACAACATTCTCTCCCGCAAGCAATATCACCCGCGCAGACTTTGCACTGCTTCTTGTCCGTGCATTCAAGCTTGAAAGTAATAACGCCGAGAACTTTGCGGATGTATCTGCAAGTGATTACTTTGCATCAGAGCTTGCAATAGCAAGAAATACGGGGATTGTAGACGGTATCGGTGAAAACAGATACGCCCCGAGAAATACGATAACACGTCAGGATATGATGCTTATTGTATACCGTGTGCTTGCAAAGCTCAACATAAAGCTTGAGAAAAGTGACGCGTTTGAGACGGATATGTATGCAGACTGCTCTGAAGTTTCTGAATATGCGAAGGAAGCAGTAACGGCGTTTGTGAATGCGGGTCTTGTAAACGGGAAAAACGGCAAAATAGCTCCGGCTGAATACGCAACCAGGGCAGAAGTTTGTGTTTTGCTTAAGAGGATTCTTGATTATATAAAATAACGGCCATATGCAAAAAAGAGGTTGTGGTCTGAGAACAACCTCTTTTTTGTAACTAAAGTGAGGAAAGAAATGATGATTAGAGTTGGACTTATCGGATGCGGAAAAATAAGTGAAAGACATATAAGTGCTTTTTCTAAGATAAAAGAGGCAAAAATTACTGCAGTATGCGATATTTCTTCTGAAAAAGTTGCTTATGCAGCAGAATTAACGGGTGCACAAAAATATTCTGATTACATTGATATGATTGATAATGCAGAGTTGGATTTGGCAGTCGTTAACCTTCCGCACAGCCTCCACAATCCGTGTGTATGCGAATGCGCGCGGAGGGGGTTGGATGTCTTTCTTGAAAAGCCTATGGGGATTTCGGTGAAGGATTGTGACGAAATGATTGCTGCATGCAAAGAAGCAGGAATTATGTTGTGGGTAGGGCATGGACAAAGCTTTGAGCCTGTAAACATAAGAGCCAAAGAAATTGTGGAATCAGGAAAACTAGGAAAACTTATATCCGTGACAGAGACCAGGAATACTATTTATTTTACGGAAGATAGACCGCGTTGGTTTCTTGATAAAAACATAAGCGGTGGCGGAATAATGGTCAATTTGGGAGCTCACACGCTTGACCGGATTAAATTCTTTGCAGGCGGAGATATACAGTATGCCTTCGGTGGAATACATATACCTCAAGGAATGACAGTTGAAAACAATGTACAGGCTTTTGTGAAAACGACTACGGGAGTTACCGCAGCTATCAATCTTGTGGGACATACAGCCGCATATCAATATCTGACTGTTTTATACCTTAGCGATGGTGAGATACGGATACATGACGATGATACAATTGAAGTATGCGGTCGTGACGGTGAATTTGAGACTGTCGATTGCAGCTGCGGACTTTCGGAGATGGATTTGCAGATGAAATGCCTCGTAAAAACAATCATGGCCGGAAGTAAACCGCAAATCAGTGGGGATTATGGTAAAGATATAATCAGAGCCATAGAAAATATATACGACACAGAAGCTATTTTCGCTTCGAAAGTTTGATTTTGGTGATTGTATATGGTTATAGTCTTTTCTCAGGTAGCGATACTATTTGTCTTCATTATTGCGGGTTATGTGTTAGGAAAAACGAAACGTGCAGACAGCAAAAATGTTGGTTTACTTTCAGCACTTGAAGTGTATGTTTTTTTACCATGCTCAGTGTTCAAAACATTTTCTTCAAATTTTAATATTGGATATCTGACGGAGAAATACAGTTACATTCTTATTTCTTTTTGCGTGTTGGCAACTGTTTGGATTATAGCGATACTTATTTCGACGTTTCTTTCAGATAACAAGTATTTGCAGAACAATTATAAGTATTCGCTTGTTGCGCCAAATTATGGATATATGGGATATGCTCTGGCGGAAGGCGTGCTTGGAAGTGCAGGAGCATTGAATATGATGATGTTTGCAATACCTGTTATGCTTTATACCAATATCATAGGGTATTCAACGCTTACAAAAAGAAAACTATCACTGACAAAGCTGCTAAATCCTATGGTGATAGCTATGATAATAGGCGGAATTGTAGGAATAACTAATATAAATGTAGGCGGAGTTGCAAAAACGGTTCTCGATAAGTCTGCCGCTTGTATGGCTCCGGTAAGTATGTTACTGACAGGAATAGCAATATCTGAATTTAAAATAGTCAATTTTTTTACGAACGTAAAGCTTTATATTGTTTCGGGTTTGAGACTGTTGGTTTTCCCTCTTGTAATAGGTGTCGTCCTCTGCTTGTTGTTCGGTAAAGAAGTTGCTTTAACGGCTTTGTTTGTACACGCCATGCCGTGTGGTTTGAATACTATTGTATACCCTAAACTGGTTGGTGAAGATTGTTCAATTGGGGCAGGGCTGGCAGTGATTTCAAATATATTTGCCTGCATTACAATACCGATATGTCTTGGCCTGTTTTTGTGAAAAGAAACAAATGAATATGCTTATCTGTAAGTATACATCAAGAAAAATGTTACATTGCACGCCGTGCCGGTTGTAAAATCGTATCTTTTATATGAAAAGGTTTGAAATTAAGACGTAATACATTGTTTTTAAGCAGGAGACAATGTATAATAGGGATATGAATATATCACAGAAAGGAAAATATATATGAGTAATTTACGTTTTTTATGCATAACGCCCGACCTTGAAAAGGCGGGCATAGCTATTGTCCTGCATACGGAGAAAAAAGTTACGGGGGCAATTTGCAGAATCTTTGATGCCGAAGAAAAATGCGTTGCGGAGACGAATGTAGCTCCTGAGAACAATTCCTTTTTCGTATCAATTGAAAATCCGGTTTTGTGGATGATAGAAAATCCGTATCTTTACAGATTGACGGCTGAGCTTACATATGAAGACGGGATGCAGGAAAACGTTTCCGATACTTTCGGTATGAGGAGTCTCGGAACAAGCGGACGCGATATTCTGCTCAACGGCAAACCGTTTTATATGCGCGCTGTTATTCGCGGAACAATTTGCCACGACCACGAAAATATTCTCGATCTTGATGAAGAAGAGTTTTATGCAAAGTTTATCCGCGCAGCAAAGGAATACGGCTTCAACACAATTCGTTTCCATTCGCGCATACCGCCCAAAGGCTGTTTCCGTGCGGCAGACAGACTGGGAATGTTTATACATATAGAGCTTCGTACAAAGGATGAGGAATATAATAATCTCGAAGAGATGGTGAATGGCGTTGAGGTGTATGTCAGCGATGCGAAAATCCGCGAGACAGCATACAGCCTTATGAATCACCCGTCGTTTATGGTATACTGCATCGGAAATGAGATTAAGCATCCCGGTGAGAATGCGCGTGTGCGTGAAATTGCGTCGGTCATCAAGGAAACAGATCCGTCGCGTCTCTTTATCGACACCTGTGCGCATGGTGAGTTTGACCGCGATTATGTGGAGTTTGACGTTCAGCATATGAGTTATTTCTATCCGTTCGGGAAGAATTATGATATGTTTGAAAACACCGATAATCTTCTTGTCTTCGGCTCGTGCACGGGACTTCAGACTGTCACGGAAAAGGATTGCGGCAAGGTTACACGCACTATTGTCCCTCAGCGTCCGATTATTGCACATGAGGTCTGCCATTACACGGCGCTGCGTGATTATGATACTCTTGCAAAGAAATATGAAGCGGCAGGGAAGCCTGCGCCTTGGTGGCTTGCGGAGGAAAAGAAAATGATTGCCGCAAAAGGGCTTACGGAAGATTATCCGAAGCTGTTCCGCGCAAGCAAGGCTTTTCAGCTTATGAGCTGGAAGCTTGCGCTTGAGGGAATTCGCCGCAGCCCGATTCTCCGAGGCTTCCATATGCTGCAGTTTGCAGATACTGACAGGTATGAGAACAGCAACGGAGTGGTGGATTGCTTTGACGAAAAATCCGGTGTTTCGGCAGAACGTTTTCTCCGTTTCAATGGTGATACTGTTCTTCTTGCGGATATCCCTGTGCGCTCATTCTTTGAGGGAGAAAAGGTAACGGTGCCGATATCGGCGTCGAATTACTCGCAGACAGAATACGGGAAATGTAATTTCAGCTATGAGCTTATTGATACAGACAATGGAGAAATCCTTGTTTCCGGAGGTCTTGATAATCTCGATATCGACAAGCGCGGATATTTTGAGCTTTGCAAAATCCATATAACCTTCCCGGAAACCGACAGGGCGAGAAATCTCCGCATAGTCGCACGGCTCACTTCAGAAAAAACAGGCAGAGTTATTGAAAATGACTGGGATGTATGGTGCTTTGAAAATAAGCCCGGAAAGTTCTCGCTTTCCGGTTGTGCGTTCAACCTTACAAGGATAAATGCACAATCAAGGTATCCGGGTGTTGCGCTTTGCCCGAAAAAGGGTGAAAAGCTTTATGTGACGGATGTGCTTGATGATACAGTGTTTGATGAACTGTCAAACGGCAGAGATGTTCTTCTTTTCTATCGCTCGCCGCTTACGCGCCACGTAAGAGACAGGGAAGCTGTGGCAGATAAATATACCTTCAGAACAACGTGGGATCGCTTTAAGGGAGTCATCTGGGACAGAGGAACAAACTACGGCGGTGTTGTGCATAAGTCTGAGGCGATTGCGGGCTTCCCGCACCGGGGAATAAGTGATCTGCAGTTTGCACGCCTTATTGATGATTCCGATAAGATAATTCTCGATAACTTCCCCGTAAAGGTCACTCCGATTTTCAGAGAGACTGATAAAAGCAGTCGTGACCGATTTGATGCGTATGCACACTCGTTCAATCTTCCCGAGCTTCAGTATGACCGCACGCTTCGTTTGTTCTCACATATTTGCGAGATGAGGGTGGGAAGCGGAAGGCTTATCGTTACGGGACTTAATTTTACGGGGCTTGGAATTCAGCTTCCGGAGGTTTGCGGAATGTTTGAAGCTCTTATCAATTATGCAAAGAGCGATAAGTTCTGCCCGGAAGCGGAGATTGGTCTTGAAGAGCTTCGCGAGCATCTTATGCATAACAGCACGCTCGGTCCCGTGCGTGAGCGCATGATGACGCAATACTGGCAGCTTGATGATGAGCCGGTTGAGAATGCGCGTTACTGGAAAGAATCAAGAATATACTGCGAAGAGGGAGACCGCCTCGGACAGAAGCTGAACTGAATAAAAAGCAGAACACCCGCTGGATGGCGGGTGTTCTTTGTATATAGGAGTTAAATAATATCGCATTTATCAAGAATGTTGTACATAAGCTGGATAAGCTCGGCACGGGTGACGTTTGCCTTCGGGTTAAGGCGTCCGTTGTTATCACCGTTTACTATTCCTGCCTGAACACATTCTGCGATGTTCACCTTTGCCCAGTTATCCACGGTTCCGGCATCGGTGAATTTTGAGAGGATGCTTGTCGCTTCGCTTATAGTCATATCGGAGGACTCCGATACGCTCTTGCCGTTCATAAATCTGATTGCACGTGCAACGATGGTCATTGCCTCGGCGCGTGTAAGCTTATTTGACGGCTTAAAGGTGGAATCGGGGTATCCGGAGATAAGCTCATATGAAACGGTTGACATAACGGCGTTAAAATAGCTGTCCGTTGATATCATATCAAAGAACGGGCTTGCGCCTTTGCTGTCACAGAGGATGCCGAGAGTTCTTGCCATAATCGTTACGGTTTCGGAACGTGAAATAGCCTCTGAGCCGTTTAAGTTGCTTCCGGATTTATCGGTGAGAATAAGCCTTGCGGCAAGTGCGTTTGTCGGAGACTGTGCCCATGAGAGGGTGCTGAGTGTTCTTGAAGAGGATATTGCCGCATAGTCGCCGTCAGTCATGGTCTTGCCCGTGAGATATACGACTCCGCTTGTGATATCGCTTGAACTCGGAACAGGAACAACACTTCCGGATTTTTCGATTCTCACAACGGTGAATGCTGTCTTCCCGCCGGCGGGTTCTGCAAGAAGGAATCGCTTTTCGGCAAATACCGAATGGGTGATATCCTTGCTTGTTCCCGAAGCCGAAATAAGCTTTGCGGAAAGATTTTTTGCGTGTGATTCAATTGTAAATGAATCGGAGGTTGAAGCGCTTGCAAGTGCACTTGAAACAGATGATGCAGCATCGCTTAACGTGATTGAAAGCGTATCGGAAGCGGATATTTCGGAAATATTGCCTGTCGGCAGATAGTATGTCGCGTTTCCGAGAGACAGGGCAACCGTGCTTCCGTAGCGCTTCAGGTTTTCAACGATATCGCCGGTGATGTTGAGAGTTGCGCTTTTGGCGCTGTCGGGAACCTTGACGAGAAATTCTATCTTCTTTGCGTAAGAGTTGAACTTTGAAAGTCCTGAAACTGATATAACAGGGGAGTCACCGCCTGCCTGTTCTGAGGTAAAGCCTGTTACAACGGCGTTATTAATATAGGTTCTTATGCTGCCGTCAGCTTCGCCGAGCGGGAGGGTTGTGATTGTCGTTGAAACAGAGCCGCCGTCTGCGGTGCGAAGCGCACCGGAGAGAATTTTGATTTGTGAGAAGTATTCGTCTGCAGGCTCGGCAAGGACGATGAGAAGCTCGTTCGTTGCGGTGTCGAGGCGGACATAATCGTTGGATGTAAGTGTTTCGAACCGTCCGCTTCGTGATATCTGGATTTTTTCCTTCAGATCATCAAGGGAATCCTTGTTGTTGTAAAGTGCCTCGTCAAATTTAAGCGTGACGGTGTATAAGTCATCTGAAAGAGAAGCTGTTACATCGCCGCTGTAATCAGCGCTTGTGCCGGTTGTTCCTTCGGATGAGGAAGAGTCGCTACTTCCCGATGCACTTATATAGTCGGTAACGATGGTATCGTTCTGAACATATCCCGAATCATAGTCTGCAATGGTGTTACCCGCGATTCTGAAACGGTTTCTTGTTCCTTCAAGCGGCTCGGAAAGAAGAATTGTGATTGCGTTTGACGGAGAAATTGTGATTACATCATTAGATGAGAGTGATTCGTATGAACCGCCGTTGCGGGATACGGTAACATCGTCGTACAGGTCGGCGTTTGAAACCTTCTTTATATCACGGTCAAAGTAGATGCGCGCACGCTGAGCTCCGCTGTCGTAAGTGATTTTGGTAAACTCCGGTGCGTCTTCGTCGTAGTAGCCGTCATCGTTGTCATTGCTGTCCGCCATCCCTGCAGTAAGATATCCGGTTGTGAAGGATGAAGCGAGCAGAGCGCCGGTTTTGGAGGAAACGGTGTTTCCGGTAACCCTGACTCTGTTGTATGAGCCGGTAAGCTCTTCGCGGAGAGAAATGGTCATCATATTATCCGAGAACGAAACACTGTCATAAGACGAAAGAGATTCGAAGGTGTTACCGTTTCGTGAGAGTGTTATGCGTGAGCGGAGCTCGCTCGTTGTAAGCTCGGAGTTTTTCTGAACGGGAACGGTGAAGTAGATAACTATCTTTTTACTGCTCGAGAGAAACGCGCTCGCGTATGACGGAGCTGTTGATGCGGATACTCCTTTTGTAACATCGTCGGTGATGATGTCTGTCGCGATGATTTTTCCGTAGTAATCCGCAATGGTCCCTCCGTTGATTTTAATGTAGTTTTTGGACGCTGAGAGCGGTTCGCTGAATGTGATCTTTATGTAGTTTGAGCCTACGGAAACCGTGTCATTTCCGGCGAGAGTTTCGTATTTATTCGCACTTCCGCGGCTTACCCAGATGTTGGATTTGAGAAGTGAGGTTGCAAGTGTTGAGTTAACTCCCGTGGTTGCAAGTCCGTTTTTGATTCTCTGTGTAAAATAGATGGTAACAGAGTTTCGTGTATCGTTTATGTTCGTGTAATCAATTTCCGGAGTCGCAGATGTTGCGGAAGCATCAATTGCGGCAGTTGTGATTTCGGCAAGGTTGATGTTTCCTTTGAGATTCTGAAGCTTGCCTGCGGCAATTCTGAATTTCGAGTATTTTCCAGAGAGCCACTCATCGAGATAAATTTCAATCTCGCCCTTCTCATTGTCGATTGTTATATGGTCTTCGGGAATTGTTTCGTTAAAGGAAGAACCGTTGCGGGCAAGCGTGATATATCCGTTTTTGAGTGATGAATCGTTGGGATATCCGCGAACGCCTGTTTTAAACTTTATCGTAACTGTCTGCTCGTCGCTGTTGAGCACAACGCTGTTTTCCTCGGCAAGCTCAGGCCCGCGAGCGTCAAAGAGGGGAGTGTCAACGTCCTCTGTCTGACCTGAAAATGTGCCCTTTGCAATTCTGAAGAAATTATCTGAAGTGGAAAGTGCGGAGTTAAGCGTTATATAAAGGCAGGTTCCCGAAACGGAATATGAAGTGGACGAAGGAAGGCTGGAAAGAGAACCGCCGCCGCGGCTAAGCTTAACCTTTCCGGAAAAACTGCTTGGGGACAATCCTTCGATATCCCGGTCGAACCTTATTGTTATGTATGAGCGTGTTGTGTTCATGGAAACGCCTTCAACCACGGGATTTACACCTGATGCGGCAAAGGCTCCGAGCGGAAGCACGGACAGAAGCAATGACACGATCAATAATAAATTCACTGTTTTTTTCAATACATTCCTCGCTTTTCTCATGGCAACTCCAAAACCGAAATCATGGGATTTACGGCACCGCTTTTACGGCAAACGGTAAGCCGAATTTTTGGGTGCGTTTTTATCTCTGATTGTATATGTAAAAACTGCACAATACCATATATGTATATAATAAGCGAAAATCATCAAAATGTCAATGAGTGTTTACTAAAAATTAACTGATATTTTTTAAATCATTTTATTGACTATACGAAAAAATAAAGTTATAATAATTATAAAAAAGCAGACCTGCATCACAAACGGTCTGAAAGGAGTATTTTAAAATGATTAAACAGAGCAAAAGACTTTTGTCTGCAATTCTGGCATTGCTTATGATAGCAAGTGTTTCTGGCGTTGCAGGAGCGGCAAATGAGCTTCTTACCGTGAAGTATGACGTTACGCCGGTAACCGACGGCGGCGGATATGTGCTTATGGTGAAAACGCAGTATTCTCCGGGTGAAAAGGTAGTTGCCCGTGCAGTTCCGAATGACGGATTTGCGTTTTATTCATGGTCATCGGATGATATTTTCGATCCGAACTTTGAAACCTATAAGGGCAATGATATGATAGAATTTATCATGCCGGCGCAGGATGTCACGCTCGGAGCGATATTTGCCATAAAGCAGCCGGAGCAGCAGACCACGGTTTCCGTAACATATGACAGTATGGGCGGCACGGATTTCGGTACTACATATGTTGCTATCGGAGCTATGGCACCGATGCCGTCAAACGTTCCCGTAAAAGAGGGCTACACCTTTGAAGGATGGTATGCGGATTCCACCTGCACGCTTCCGTTTGACTTCACAATCCCGCTTTATGCCTCAACCTTTATCTATGCAAAATGGGCACCGGTTCAAACTATCCCGACTGTTGAAAACGGTTTTTCCGACGTAAAAGAGAATGACTGGTTCTACAATTGCGTTATGACTCTTGCTGACAGAAATATCATTTCCGGTATGGGTAATGGAATATTTGCACCGCAGAAGAATATCAGCCGTGCTCAGCTTGCAACGATTCTTGCAAACCTTGCAAATGCAAATTTGGCGGATACCGCCACTCCGTTTGAGGATGTTCCGGAAAGTGCATGGTATGCAAAGGCGGTTTCATGGGCATATACCAACGGTATTGTAAACGGTCTTACGGAAAAGACGTTTGCACCGGATGCGAATGTAACGCGTCAGGATATGGCAGTTATGATTATGCGTTATGCTGATAAGGTTGCAAAGGAAACACTTGTTGAGTCCAACGCTCCGGCGGAATTTGCTGATGATGCGGAAATCGCAGTATACGCAAAGGAAGCTGTTTATAAAATGCAGCGCGCAGGTATAATCGGCGGAAAGCCGGGTAATCTGTTTGATGCAAAAGCATATGCCACTCGCGCAGAAGCAAGCAAAATGATTTTCGTCCTTTTAAATCTTCTTGCGATGTAAATGATCGCCATAAAGAGAAGAGCTCCAACAGCACCGCTGTTGGAGTTCTTCTCTTTATATTCACTTTATCTTCATTCTGCTGAGTCTCAGTGCGTTTGTAACAACCGTTACGGAGCTTAAGGACATTGCTGCGGCACCTATCATTGGATTGAGAAGCGGACCGCCGAAGGCATACAGCACGCCTGCGGCAACGGGGATGCCGATAACATTATATGCAAATGCCCAGAAGAGGTTTTGTCGTATATTGCGCGTTACGGCTGATGATATCTGTATCGTGCGCGGGATATCGAGAAGATCATTTTTCATAAGAATAACATCCGAGGTTTCTGCCGCAATATCCGTGCCCGAGGAAACTGTTATTGCTACATCTGTCGCCGCAAGCGCCGGTGCATCATTTATTCCGTCACCAACCATACAGACGGTTTTTCCGTCAGCGCGGAGCTTTGTTATAACCTCGCTTTTTCCGTTTGGTTTAACATCGCTTATAACATTCTTTATTCCTACCTGCGCGGCAATGGCGCGTGCCGTGCGCTCGTTATCACCTGTGAGCATATAAACGTCAATTCCGCGCGCAGAAAGCTCTGCAATGCATTCTGCGGCGCTTGACTTTACGGCATCTGCTATAGCAATTACGCCGAGCGTTTTTTCTTCATCGGCAACATAAACGGAGGTCTTTCCGCTTTCCGCAAGGCGAATTGCCTCGGCTTCAAATCTTCCTGTTTCTTTTACAAAAGCTTTGTTTCCGACATAAATAACCTTTCCGTCAACATATGCTTTAACGCCGGAGCCGACCGTATATTCAAATCTGTCGGCATTTGGAATGTCAAGCTCTTTGGCTTTGGCATACTCAACTATTGCTTCTCCCAAAAGATGCTCGGACGAGCTTTCGCACGCTGCTGCAAGACTAAGAAGAGCATCGTGAGCAATGTCGGAAATTATATCAGTAACAACCGGCTTGCCTGTTGTTATCGTTCCTGTTTTGTCCAAAACAACGGTGTTTACCTTTGATGCGTGTTCAAGCGCTGCACCGTTACGGAAGAGTATTCCGTGCTCGGCGGCGGTTCCGGTGCCGACCATTATAGCAACCGGAGTGGCAAGCCCAAGTGCGCAGGGACATGAGATAACAAGTACAGAAATGAAAATTGATAATGTAAAGGCAAAATCCTTGCCGGAGATAAACCATGCGATTGCCGAAATAAATGCAATCGTGATAACTGCGGGTACAAAATATCCGGCAACGGTATCGGCAAGCCGCGCAATAGGTGCCTTTGATGCCTGTGCTTCCGAAACCGTGCGGACAATCTGCGCAAGAGTGGTATCCTGACCTATTCGGGAGGCTTTAACCTGAATATACCCGGTTCTGTTTATACATCCGCCGATAACCTCATCGCCGGATGCTTTGCTGACCGGCATGCTTTCTCCGGTAATCATTGATTCATCGGTTTCGGTAGCTCCGGAAATTATTACGCCGTCAACGGGGATTTTCTCACCGGGGCGGACTATTGCAATATCTCCGACTTCAACCTCCTGAATTTTCACCTCAATTTCCTTTCCGTCACGGAGAACAACTGCTGTGCTCGGTGTAAGAGAAACGAGCTTGCGCACAGCTTCGGAGGTCTTTTTTGTTGCACGCTTTTCCAGGAATTTACCGAGCTTGACAAGTGCAATAATCATAGCCGCGGATTCAAAATAGAGCCCGTGCACGGCGTGGGCATCACCGAGGTATACAAGAACCGTTGAATAAATGCTGTAGGAAAGAGCCGCAAGAGTTCCGACTGCGATAAGAGTGTCCATATTTGGTGAGCCGCGGAAGAGCGATTTAAACCCTGAAAGGTAAAAATGAAAGCCGCAGATTATAACGGGAATTACCAGAATGAGCTGGAGTATGGTCAAAAACTTTGGGTTTGATAACGGTTCAGGAAGAGAAAACAAGCCCATCATCGGTCCCATTGCGATGATAAAGAGCAGGGCAGAGAAAAGAAGCGAAACAAAAAGCGTTTGCTTTTCCTTGCAAAGTATGGTTTCGTCCTCGTTTTTATCCTTTTCGGACGGGAGAAAAGCCTTGAAACCGAGCTTGTTTATTGCAGATATTATCTGCTTTTGTGATATGGTATCAGCATCAAAAGAAATTGCGGCAGATTCTCCGGCGAGATTTACCGAAACCGATTGAACTCCGGAAAGCTTGCCGATGTTAACTTCGACACTGCGGGCGCATGAAGCACAGTGCATTCCGCGCACCCGAAAAACAGTTTGTGTGATATTCATAAGAACACCTCTTTATGTATAAAATTATATATTTTGTCCATAATATGTATGGAAAAACTTACATGGAAAGGAAGTAAAGATTATGAACCTTACAGGTACAAAAACGCTTATCAATCTCGCACGCTCCTTTGCCGGAGAAGCACAGGCAAGAAACAGATATCACTTTTATGCGGAGAAGCTTCGCAAGGAAGGGCATGAAGCACTGTACCGCACCGTCACGGAAATTGAAAATAATGAGCTTGCCCATGCAAAGCTGTTTCTGAATTATCTGACCGACAATCCTGAGTTCGGATATAAAAACATTGATATCGACGGAGGATATCCGTACATCCTCGGAACACTCGGCGTAAACCTTGAAGCAGCCGCCGCCGGAGAAAACGAAGAAGCAACTATAGTATACCCCGAATTTGCAAAAATTGCAAGAGAAGAAGGCTTTATTGAAATTGCTTCAACGTACGAGCTTACGGCACGGGTAGAGGCAGAGCATGAGAAAATTTTCAAATCCATGGCACAGCATCTTAAAGACGGAACCTTGTATAAAAGAAACACTCCTACAAAATGGAAGTGCGAAAACTGCGGCTATGAGTATACCGAAAATGAAGCATATGAAGTATGCCCGCTTTGCAGCCATCCGATAGGATATATGAGAAGCGAGCTGTAAAAGAAAAAATGGAATGTAAAAAAGCCGACAAGCTTTTTTACATTCCACTTTACTTTATGTGCATCTGACAAATGAGCACTGCTTTTATATTGATTTTGCATATTCTGAGGGCGACATACCTACTTTTTCTTTGAAGAGCTTTGAAAAGTAGTGCACGGTTGAAAAACCGAGTGCCTGTGAAATCTGTGTAAAATTAAGAGATGTGTCGCGAATCATTTGCTTCGCGGCATTTATTTTAAGGAAAGTGAAATATGCCATAGGCGACATCCCGCATTCGCGGCTGCATATGCGTTTCAGTTTAGATGGAGAAAGTCCGCAGTCACGGCAGATATCATCAATCACAAGTGATTTGTTGAGATTGTTTTTAAGATATTTTGTAACAAAAATAAAAATATCGCTGTCCTGATTTTCGTTGTTAGAGCCGCGAAGCCTGGCGGCTGAGTTATCGCTGTTTACGTATATATCCAGCAGAAGAAGCTCAAGAAGGTTTTTGATATTTTGCATCTCAATCGGATCTGCTCCTTCTCGCGGCACCATTCCCCGGATATTTGTATTGGAATACCGTGCAAACTTAAAGCATTTTTCCCCAAGATCCATAACTTGAGAAAGCGTTCTGCATTGCTTCGATGAGAGAGTAATAACTTTCTTGGACATAGGCAACAAAACTTCTGATTCTGAATCGAAGCTAACAACAGAAACAGGCGCATCTCCGTCTACAAAGGCTTCACCGTGAACAGCGAGCGGGGGATATAAGATAAGCTGACCGCCTTCAAGCGGATATTCATTGTCGTTAATCATAACGCGGATATACCCCTTCTCAAGATAAATAAACTCCCAAAAGTTGTGCGCTTCGGGAATGAGAAGGCGTTTGCTTAAGTCTGTGTGAAAAATAGTTCGTATAGTTCTTACCGAAACAATGTCCGTCAGGTACGTTTTTGCATATTCCGCCACAAATCTCACCTCTTTTTAAACCGATAATATAAAAAAATGGCTGTTTTGTACAAATACAATTTGCTTGTTGTATTCTATAATTAGATACAGAAGGCTTCGGTATTTAATCTTTAGTTCAATTATATTAAAAAATACTTAAAATGTCAAGCTGTGATAATTGGTAAAGGAATATTACCGTGGCAGGAAGTGAGAAAAGGTATGTTCTAAAGGGCATATGCCCTTTGGTGTTGTAATTACAACACCAAACCTGCCTAAGTGTAAACAAAACGAGAACGGGAGGTGCTTGATAATGGGAAATGCAATATTGTGGGAAAATTTAAGGGAACCTGATTTTCCGAAAGCGGTGGAAATGTCAAAAGGTGTCTGCGTTGTTCCCATCGGCGCAATGGAAAAACACGGACCTCATATGCCGGTAGGCACCGATAATATCATTGCTGAAAGAACTGCCATTCTTGCGGCAGAAAGAGAGCCTGTTGTGATTTTCCCCACCTTTGGTTTCGGAGATATAAATACACTGCAGAATTTCAACGGCTCGATTTGCTTTTCAACAAAGCTTCTCTTTGACTATTTCACGGAGCTTTGCCGTGAGATTGCACGAAACGGTTTCAAAAAGATACTTCTTTTAAATGCCCATGGCGGAAATCCGCCGCTTCTCACAACCTTTTGCAGAAGCAACCGTGAAAAGAAGCTTGATTATGTTGTTATGTTTGCAAATTCCTATGGCACATCTCCTGCAGATATGAAAAAGGCATTTGCCGAACGCCGTGAAGATTTCCCCTACATAACCGATGAAGACATCGGGATAGTTGATAAATATCTTGCGGCGGAAAAGTCAAAGGGTCACGCAGACTTTGATGAGCTTCTTCTTGTATATAACGAAAGGCCCGAAACCATTGATATCTCAAAAATGGGCGATGAAGATGGGGAGGATACTTTCAGAACAGCACATCTTCGTGAGTTTGGCATATTCAGCGGAGGAAACTTCCTCGCCGATTGCCCGAATTCCTATTCTGCAACTTATTTCCCTTATGTAAACGAAAGACTTGCAAAGGCATATACGGAGATAAGAGTTGATTATATCGCAAAGATGTTCAAGGTAGTTAAGGAAGATACAGTTCTTTTGGAAGAAAACGAAAAATGGAACAAAAGCTGGTAGATCCTCAAAGGAGGGATATTGTGAACGTTCTGTGTGACAGACTTCTTTTTCCGCTTCCGCCCATAAATCCGGGGAAGACCGTGGCGGAATGGGAAGCGAGAAGATGCGAGCTGCTTTCACAGCTTATCGACATTGAATACGGCGGACTTCCGCCAAAGCCGCAGAGCATAAGAGTTGAACAGCTTCAATCCGACATAACGGATTTAAGCATGAAGGTATACATAAACGAAACCTTCAACTTTATGATGAAGATTTTCAAACCTCAAAAGCTTTGCGACGGAAAGAAATATCCCGTTATTCTCACGGGTGATGCATGCTTCAGATATTGCAACAGCACAGTTATTGAAAATGCCCTGTCCCGCGGATTTCTTGTGGCGGTATTCAACCGAGTTGAGTTTGCAAAGGATATTGAGGGTGAAGAAAGATGCGGCGGAATTTATGATATGTACCCCGATGTGGAGTTTGGTGCAATATCCGCCTGGGCATGGGGATATTCCCGTGCGATGGATGCGCTTGAAACTCTTTCGTTTGTCGATACAGAAAATGTTGCAATAACCGGACATTCACGCGGTGGAAAAGCAGTTCTTCTTGCCGGTGCGCTTGATGAACGCTTTGCCGTTGTGAACCCGAATGATTCCGGATGCTGTGGCGGAGGATGCTTCCGTTACAGGACAGAGCCGCGTGATGGAAAGCGCGGAAATGAGCGCCTTGAAGAAATTTTGTCTGAGTTTCCATATTGGTTTGGACCGAAGCTTCATGAATATGTCGGACGTGACCATGAGCTTCCGTTTGACCAGCATTTCTTAAAGGCGGCTGTTGCACCGCGAAAGCTTCTTGAAACTAACGGACGCGATGATACATGGGCAAACCCCAAAGGCGCATACGTCACTTATGAAGCGGCAAAAGAAGTGTATGAATTGTATGGAGTGCCAGAAAACATAGCATACCGTCTCCGCGAGGGCGGACACGCACATACGCCGGCAGACTTTGATGCTTTGTTTGCATTTATTGAGGATGTAACATCAGTCACAGACGGATATACCACAACCCCGTTCTGACATAGGAATTCCGCAAATGGCATATGCCATTTGGTGTTGTAGCTACAACACCAAACTAAACTTCAGTAGCAAATTTATTTTGCATATAGAAAACAAATATTAGGAGGAGATCAAATGAAAAGACTTGTTTCACTGGTTTTGGCAACGATTATGCTATTCGCTCTTGCAGCGTGTAGCGGCGGAACGGGTGTCGGCGGAGATGTTTCCTATGACATTCCCGAGGGAAAGCAGATTCCCGATGATGCGGTGCTGGATATTATGATCGGCAGTCATGCATCGTGGCCGTACAATGAAAACTGGAAGGTATGGGAATACATTAAAGAAGCAATCGGAGGAACGATTAACGTAAACGCAATTCCGTCGTCTGATTTCGGAACAAAATTTACCCTTGTTATGGCGGACCCCTCCGCGCTTCCGGATGTTATCGGCTTTTCCAATAAGCCGGGATCGCTTTCGGACTACGCCGAGCAAGGCGCGTTTCTTGCTTTTGATGATTATGAGGAATTCCTTCCGGATTATAAAGAGTTTTGGGACAATGTTCCGGAAGATGAGATGTGGATGAAAAACATTCAGAAAGGCGTAGACGGAAAGATATACTTCACACCGATATACGGAATGGAACGCTCGAAAAATATAAGAGCATGGCTTTATCGAAAAGATATTTTTGATAAGCACGGTATCAAGGTTCCGGAGACGATGGATGAGGTCTATGAGGTGTCAAAAAAGCTTAAGGAACTGTACCCGGATTCGTATCCGTTCTCTATGCGCAGCGGGCTGATAAACATCAATGTTATCGGTTCGTCATGGAAGCCTAATTTCCGCTATGACGCATACTATGATTTTGAAAACGGAAAATGGAGCTACGGCGCAACTGAGAGTGAGGTTATGTTTGATATCGTAACCTTCTTTAAGAAGCTGTACGATGAAAAGCTTATCCCTGCCGACTATTTTACGATAAACAGCTCAACATGGCAGGAGCTTGTTTCAACAAACCGCGGCTTTATAATGCCGGAGTATCAGATACGTATAGACTTTTTCAACAACATCGCAAGAGAACAAATTCCCGGCTTTAACCTTACCGCGATGAAGCCACCCAAGGCAGAAAACGGAATGGGAATTAATATGGTGAACAAATATAATTCTGACCCGACGGGATTTGCAGTTGCTAATACCGGTAATGAGGAAAGCATTGCAAACTCTTTCAGATATGTAAACTGGTTCTATTCCGACGAAGGAAGTCAGATTGCTTCGTGGGGAAAAGAGGGAGAAACCTATGAGACGGTTGACGGCAAGAAAAAGTTTATCTACACGGATGAGAGCAACAACGCGCAGATTCTTTACGGTTTCCAGACAATAGGTTCGTATCTCCGCGTTGATCCGGCTGCGGCAGATGCGTGTATGTCGGAAGAACAGAGTGCAACAACGGACTTTGTGCTTGAGCATACATATCCGCATCTTGACCCGACTGTTTATATAAGCTTCTCCTCGGAGGATAAAACAAAGCTTTCGGAATATAACACAACGCTGAAGACTTTTGTGGATGAAAATATACAGAAATTCATTATCGGTCAGCGTCCGATTACTGAGTGGGATGATTTCCAGAAGGAACTTTCCGAGCTTCCGGTTGATGAGCTTCTTGAAATCTACGATAAGACATATCAGAGAATAAGCCAGTAAATAAATATTATTTGGGAGGAAAAAATCATGAGAAACAAAATGAAAAAGGCATTATCACTTATCCTTGCAATGTGCATAGCTGCAACACTTGTCCCCGCGGCGTTCGCGGATACAACGGAAACTGTTGATGGAACACTTGTATATTCGTTTATGAGAAGTGATTATGCTTCTGCATCAGATTATGATGAAAAATCTGCAACCTGTGTCAATTATAGTAACGGCAACGGTAATCTCGCCTATTACGGAACCGATACAACGTCAACAACAACCAACGATTGGAATCAGCCTTGGGATGGAGAAAACTATTCTGCCCGTTTTCAGTTCGGAAGTGGTTGGGGAAAGGTTTCCGGTGATACCACGTACTATCATTATGCAGCATTTAAAATCAAAGGCATAGAGTTGTATGAATATAACGTGACCTTTGATTACGTTCTGCATTCCGCAGGAGCAGATAAAGCCAATGTATATATTCTGAATCCCGAACAGACTGCAGAAATACTTGCCGGAACAAAAACTGTTGCCGAAGTAATCAATGGCAACAATATAGTCCCTGTGTTCAGTAATATCAATATGCTATCTACAGAGAACAGCGGAGAAACAAAAACAGCTACAGCAGCATTTATCCCCGAAGGTTCGGGAGAACATCTCCTTGTTTTCACCCGGGCAAACTCCGGAAGCACCAAAAATGTATTTCCGCACAAACTTACATTCACTCCGATAAAGGGGAAAGCATCTTCCTTCAGCTTTGCAGCAGACGCCGATTCGGTTGAGACTGAATCGAACAAGGAGGATGAGTATTATTTCAGTACGACGAAGCCTTCAAGTTCTTTAACTGATGATAACTCCGGATATGTAAAATTTGCAGATGATATGTATATTACAGAATCATCTGCGATTAGACAATTGCGCTTACCCAATGTTGATGTTTATTCATCGACAGATGCAACAGCCTCTCTTGGTAAATATGGCAGATATACTCTCGTTTCCAACAACATCGCTGATTTTTACAATTATGGATGTATGTTTTTAAAGCATAAATTAGGTTCTGATGGTATATATAATATTACCGTTACAACCGGAAAATACAAGCGCGGCGGACGGATTGCAGTTTATGCAAATGATGTATATATAGGAAATATCAATGATTATCAAGTGAACTTTACAGGTACTTCAACAGAAATGGGCGATGGAGAAGCAGAGCTTCATACTACAGACCTCAAGGCTGTAAATTTAACTCGCGACAGCGATGGATATGTTGAACTTGCCTTCAGAGCTATTGAGGGTGAAGGAACAAACACAAACTCCGGTGGTACAGCTAAAAATGTTGACTTTATCCCGTATTCGGTTGATTTTGAATTGGTAGAAGCTTCTGAGGTGGCAGAACCGGAAATTGTTTCAAATACCACTGTTGCAGCGTATGTAATGAATGATGTCGATGGAACAATTGCTGAAACACCCGTCAATTCCGGAGTTGCAGGAAGAGCTGTGACCTATACGGCAACGCCCGCAGACGGATATAAGTTTGTTTGCTGGACGGATAAGGATGGCAAGGTGCTTTCAGAGGATGTCGAATATACCTTCAATGCATATACAAATATGACTATTTATGCAAATTTTGATGAAACAGATGCTGTTGGTGTCAAGTTCTATAATGGTAATGGTGAGTTCCTTGGATTTGTGGAAAAAGAAAGCGGAAAGACCTTTGTTGATTATAAGAGTGAAGCACCGGTTGCGGAATATGACGGTGCAACTTTTGAAGGCTGGAGCGTATCGGATGAGACGGTAGTAAACGGTATTGTATATGCAATCGCTCAGTTTACTGATATATCGGAAGATACTGTAACAGCAACGATTAAAATTAACGGTAATCCGAGTATAAACGGTTCTGTTGCGATAGGAACCCCGGTTGTATGTACTAATGATAGTACTACGGTAACAGCTTGGTACAGAGACGGCAAATTTGTTTCTTATAATCCGGTCTACACGCACTATGCATTTAAGGATGCACTTCTCAATTCCGGCAAAAACACGATAGAAAACAAAGCTCCTGTAGCAATTCTTGATGACATTGGGGATGGCTCATATATGTTTGAATATGACGGTGGTGATTATACCGTATTAGCCGCAGGTATTGTTTTCGGAAACAGCGAAGATGTAAGTGTTTCTTCATGCTACGCAAATGCAAAAGCAAGAAACATATCGGGTAATCACGGTCAGTTTAAGGCTTGTGTAAACAGCTCCGGTGATGCGACAAAGCAGAGTGTTGCACGCGGTTACGTCATTTATAGTGACAGTGGAAAAATCAAAGTACTGTATGGCGATTTAGACTAAATAACGACAACTGGGGAGGATGGACGGCGTTCGTTCTCCCCGATGTTGTCGGTATGACATACTACTAACCGCTTGCATAATGGTAGAAAAACCCTGCCTTAAACACCATGCAACAAAACGGTTAGCGAGAACCCCTTTTGGAAAGGAGAATAACACATGAAAAGATTATTATCAATAATACTGTCGGTGGTGATGCTTATATCACTTTTTCCTGTCATATCTTTTGCGACAGACACACGGGAAAAGGTAACGTATTCGTTTATGAAAAGCGATTACGAAGACGACGGCACACCTGCTGATGCAAAAGGTATAAAATATACCAATGGTAATGGAAATATTGAGTTTTTCAGCGATAGCAGTGCAGGCACATCGAATGACTGGAATCAGGCGTGGGACGGTATAAATTATTCTGCACGTTTTCAGCTTCATTCATGGGGGAGAAACTCAACTCATTACAATTACGCTGCATATAAAATCAATGGAATCAAAAAAGGTGATTATAAGCTGATTTTTGATTATGTAGCGCGAAAAGATGCAGCAACGAATGTACAAGTGTATATTCTTGATGCTGCAACAACGGCAGAGCTTGTTGCAGGAACGAAAACTATGAAGGAAGCAATTAATGCTGCATATGCATCTCCGGTTATAACAAGTTTAAATACTAATCAAGCAACTGCGGAAAGCATAAGAAAAACATATTTTTACACGGCAGAGGCTGATGGCGAGCATATGCTTGTCTTCATAAGAGGAAAGGGTGGCACGTATGAAAACAGAAACGTATTCGTGCAGAAAATTACGCTTAATCCGAACCTCTACGCACAGTTCGGCAATCTTGAACACACTCTCGACGAGGTCGCGCTTGTAGGCAGAGAGTCTCCGTTTACTGCAAAGGTATACACAACGGAAGAACTGTTTGTGCCGGAGAAAGAGGGTGACGGACTTGTTGCAACAGTAGATGATACCGAGACAGCCGAAATTATTGACGCGTCGTATGATGACGGCGTATACAGCGCAAAGCTTAAGGGAAAGAAAACCGGAACGGTTAATGTGACCTTTACTGCTACAGTTGAAGGAACACCAACGGTGAAAACTTATCCGGTTTCTGTTGAAGAAGCTCCCGAAAGCGTTTCATCCGTTGTGTCATTTCATTCAGGTGATTGGCAGGGGCTTTCTGCTGCGGGTATTACATACGCAAATTCCGGAAGAACCTTGGAATGGCTTGGCACAACAAGTGGAAATCAAACTCCGTATGGTTGGGATCCGTATGTTTATTACAACCTCGGAACCACCGGGATGTATGCGGCTTACAAGATGTTTTTGCCTGTAAAGGAGGGTACATATACAATAAAACTTGACTATATGGAAAGCACGCATACCGGCCGTATAGGTCATATGTATCTCATCCCGGGACTTTCAACAAATATTGACGAAGCGATAAAAAATGCGGAGCCTGTTTTTGAGGATATAAATTTCTACAACAAAACTGAACAATCAATAAAAACGCTCCGCAAGGATGTTGAGCTTACATATGGCGGCACGTATATGCTCGTTTGGGTAGCAGGTCGTAAGGACAGCAATACAAACGGCGCATCTATTCGTCCGGTAAAGGTTTCAGTTAAACCGTATGTTGTGCCGGAATATGGTTCGCTTGTTCATAATATGAGTAGTGAAGAATCGGACGGGAACTCGATTCCCGTAGAAGCCTATATGCTGCAGACTGATGAGGAAATTTTCGTGCCGAAGCTTCAGGGCGACGGAATAATTGTACAGTCGCTTAACTCCGATGTTGCTGAGCTTACAGATATATCTGTTGACGAAAAGGGTATTCTTAAGGCAACTCTCAAAACCAAAACCCCGGGTAAAGCGAGTTTTAAGTTTACTACGGTTTTTGAGGGTGAACCGTATGAGCATATGCATACAATGACGGTGACGAAGACACCTGAAATCGCACCTATTGAGATAGAGATGACGCAAGACACAATGCGATTCACGGACAGCACCGTCCCGTCAGAGGATTGGGAAACCGATGGCTTTGACCTCGTGTTGGAGCTTGCCAAGATGACAACGTCAACCTCTCGCCGTACCCCGCGCTATATAAAATATCCATCGGAGACAAAGTATTTTGTTACGCTCGGAACCGGTAGTGGAATATGGCCGGGAAACTCATCGGCACAGTTCACTATAAAAAGGAAGAACCTTGTTCCCGGTTGGTATCAATTTGATTTCAAGGGAGTAAGGCTTAATCAGTCCGGAGATTATTCAATTTATGTAAATGGCGAATTTGCTGGTGACTTTATCTTCCACGATGCAAAGGCTACCGACACTGACAAAACGCTTTATGATGCAACGGAAAATCTCAATACGCTTTATCTTCCTTACGGTGATGTGGAAATTTCTTTCCGCGCACGTCGCAAAAACATCAATAAAAGTATGAGCTTTGTCCCATATTCAATACTTTTTACACCGCTTGAAAACCAACAGGGATTTGGTTTTGATCATGTGGAGAGTGATTTGTCGGCGATGCTTCCGGTTAATGAGAGCGAAAACGCAACTGCTACATTATTTATGAAAGACGGAACGGTGCGCCGCTTTGGTCTTGGAAACGACGGAAAAGCAGATCCGCGCAACTGCATTCTAAGTATCGAAGCAGAGGATGAGTCAATTGCCGAAGTTACAGATATAAGCTTTGGGAACTTTGGTGATGAGAAGAGCGTATATTATACGCTTCACGGCAAGAAAACAGGAACAACAAACATAATATTCAAGGCAAAAATCAACGGAGAAGAGGTAAGTGACACCATTCCGATTGAGATTATAGCAAAGCCTGTGCTCGAAAAGGTTGAGCTCAGTTTCGGAAACCTCAGTCTTCCGGCAACGAGAACGACAGATACAGTACTTTCGCTTATAAGAAGCACCGACTTTAAAAAGTATGAGTACGATTACGATGTAATCTACAGAACGTCTGATGACAAGGTTGCAAAGGTTGATGAAAACGGAGTTGTAACAGGTGTCAAAGAAGGAAAAGCGATAATTTACGCCGATGTAACTGATTGGGACGGCAACAAGAAAACGGGTGAATGTGAGATAACCATTCTGCCGAAACCTGCCCTTGACTCTATCGTAAGCGCTGCCGACACAATGCTCCTTGTCGGAGAAGAGACAGCAATAACTACAGAAGCTGTTATGGATGATGGACTTTTGGGTGATATTTCCGCATATACACTTTCCTACGAATGCTCTGATGAGAGTATTGCAACTGTTGACGAACACGGAAAAGTCAGAACTCTTTCAGAAGGAAGAGTAAGCATTTTCATTTCGGCAATCGGAGAAACAGGGAAGCGGTGTTCGCAGGTTGTGAATATAAACATTTATGAAAGCTATCCGAAAATTTCAATTGACTTTGCAAAAACGGTTGTCGGAACAACAGTCAGAGTGCTTGAGGAAACTCCGGGATATACCGTTAATACAGATATAGCCTTAACATCCTCCACAAGCTATAAGGTGTACACTGACAGCACTGACGGTGGTCCGATGCTTGCTGTAACAACCGGAAAGAATCTCTGGACAACAACCAAAAAGTTTGCCGGTAGTTCGTTTGCAATAGATATTGATGTGCCGAATGCCGGAGACTACGGAGTCGAATTTTTTGGTGGTACATTCTATCAGTATGGAAACTACTCGATATTTGTAAACGACCAGTATGCGGGTGATTATGTTTTCCGTGACCCCGTTGCGGTAAAATACCGTGGTATGGGAGAAACAAAAACTCTTAACTCCGTTTATCTGAACCAAGGCAAGAATACGGTTATCTTCGCTGCGCGTGATTTGTATCCGGGAAAATCTGCTGTTGCACTTTTGCGTAGGCTGACGTTCACCCCGCTTGGAAATGAGCTGGAGTTTGACCGTTTCGAGGCAGGAATTCCATCTGAGCTTGCACTAGGCGAGAGCGTAGATGTTTCTGCGTATGCTTATATGAACGATGGTAGCTTACGTCATTTCGGACCGTCATATGAGGCAGAGCTTGTTGATGATGAAAATAAGCTTGTGCTGACTGACGGAAAAGGTTTGGTTGCCGTAGCTGCGCGGGATAAGTTCCCGTCAGATGGCGAAAATGTATTTACACTTACACCGGCTGCAGCAGGAGAGACTACGCTGACGCTTACTGCGCATATAGCCGGAAAAGTATATACACGTGAATATCCGATAGAAATTGTAGATTCTCCGCTTGATTCGACCGGTGCAAAGCCTGAAGCCGAGGTGCTGTATGCAGGCGATGCAACGCGCCTTGTCGCCATCCCAAAGCTTAAAAACGGACACGTTGTGAACGGGGCATCGGCTCAGACCACTTACGAATCGCTTACACCGGAGATTGCGACAATAACGGGTGAAACCGGTGATATTCTGCAAACGCATAAAAAGGGAACCGCAAGGGTGAAGGTGATAACAACCTTTAACGGCGTAACTGTTGACGGCATTGCAGAAATAGAAATTGAAGACGCGGGACTTACAGAGTTTTGTGCAACTGCTGGCGGAAGCGAGCGCATTCGTTTGACGGACAAAGGCAGTGAAGACATCGTGCCTACGTATATCACAGCATACGATAACCTTGGACAGGAGCTTGATACCGAAAGTGCAATTATAACCGTAATAGCAAAGAATCCGGAAGTTGCATATGTTGACGAAGCGAATAACTTTGTTCCTGTTTCTGAGGGGGATGCATATTTTGATGTTACAGTAGAGCTTGACGGAAGAATACGTACGCTTTACGATGTATATTTGCCTGTGGTTTACGGCAAAGCGCGTTCGTCCTATTACACAGCGGAAAAAGCCCTTGCTGCACGAGAAAACCGCACAAAATACGCATGGGCGAAGGAAATTGTTGATGAATACGTCGAACAAGCAGATAAGTATATTGACAAGATAGACGCTATATATTCGATGCTCACCTCTGAGGGAATGCCGCGCGCAATTTCGGTGGGGCAGTTTGAGGATCCGTATGCATACTATTGCCGCTACTGCGGAACGAATCTGATGAAGGAATACGGACAGTTTTCATGGGTTCATAATCCGTTCTCACGTCCGTGGAAGGTTCAGTGCCCGGATTGCAAGCGTCTTTTCCCGACGAACGATTTTGGCAGCTTCTATGAGCTTGGACTTAACGAATACGGAGAGTTTGACCGCATGCGTGCGCTTGAGGCACACCGCAAAATGCTTCTTGAGAAAGATCTTATAGACACAAGCGTGACAGAGCCGGGCAAGGAGCACAGTAAGGCGTGGAAAGCGTATTACGGATATGGGGTGAGTGGCGGATACCTTTACAATGAAATGTATGAAGATCTTGATGAGGTAGAAACGCTTAACGCAGGAGCGGGACTCCGTGAGTTTGAAAGTGAAGCAACATGGGGCGTTGATGACAGCTGGGGTTATGTTCCTGCAAACGATGACGGCGAAATTGTTGTCTTTAAAAACGGAGACCACGAACGTCATACGTATATTGCAGAGTATGTTCACTTCGGTATTTACAGACAGTTCTCGACGAGTAGCGGCGCTGTATTGTCAGAGGCAATCAGAAATTGTGGCTATGCATATTTTTATACAGGAGATATAAAATACGGACGTGTTGCTGCGATTCTTCTTGACCGATTTGCAGACTTCTATAAGGATTTTGATATCCGGCCTTATGGAATGTTATTCTCCAATACCGATGGTGGTGCAAACAGCGGAAAGATGCTCGGTAACATCTGGGAATGTGAAGAGATCGTAAAGTACATAGCGGCATATGATATGGTATATGATGTCTATGAAAAAGATCCGTATGTTGTAGATTATCTGCGTAATAAGTCACGCGATATCAAGATGCGCCACTCAAAGGAAACAGCGGCGCAGATACGCACAAATATTGAGGATGGGCTTCTCCGTCCGGCACTTGAAGCTCTTCGTACAGGGCAGATGGACGGCAACTTCGGAAGACCTCAGCGCGTGAATGCTCTTGCAGCGGTTGTTCTTGACAGTATGCCTGAAACTGCGGATTGGCTTGATTTCCTTATGGCTCCCGGTTGGGGAGTAAGCGGAAGGCTTGAAACAAAGGGTGGAGGAGTAAATCAAGTTCTTATGGACAGAATTGACTCTGACGGCATGGGTGACGAAGCGTCATATTACAATATGGACTGGTTCTCAGGACTTCGCGATGTTCAAGAAATTCTTGTTGATTACGACCGCTACGATAAGGCAGACCTTCGGAATAATGTAAAGTTCGTTCAAATGTATTATTCTGTTGTTTCGTTTATATCAACGTACTATACTCCACAGGTAGGTGACTCATCTCAGATGTTGTCAACGGGAATATGGCTTAACAGAACCACAGCAAAGCAGGGCTGGGAATGGTTTGGTGATCCCGTTTTTGCACAGCTTCTTTATAAGCTCAACGGCAACAGCACGAGCGAGATGTACTATGATATAACTGAAGAAAATCCGGAACGCCTCGCCGATGAAGTACAGGAGGTAATAGATACCTATGGACTTTTCAGCCCTACGTCTGAGGCAATGACAAACTTTGGGTTTGCAATGCTTCGCGATTATGGTGACTATACGGACGCGACGTCGGTAACTGCCAAGGAGCAGAGCCGTGATGTGTGGATGTATTTCGGAAGCAACGGTGGTCATGGTCACCTTGATACGCTTAATCTCGGTATGACGGCATTCGGATTGAATTATCTGCCGGAGAACGGATATCCCGCAGAAACAGGTAAAGACCCGGAAAGAGTGCAATGGACGCATACCACGCTCGCACATAATACTGTTACAGTTGATGAAAACGAACAACTTATAAACACCGAAACGCGTGGGAAAATGAAGCATTTTGATGACGTCGGTCAGGTTAAGATAATGGATGTTGCGGCAGATTATGTATATAATTCTGCAGAGCAATATCGCCGCTCGGTAATCATGGTTCGAGTGGATGATGAGAATTCCTATACCGTTGACCTCTTCCGTGTTCTCGGCGGTGATTACCATATTTACAGCCTGCACGCAACAAGTAATGAAATTACCGGAACTAAAGGACTTTCTCTTATTCCACAGGTTGATGAAAATGGCGAATATGTCGGTACATACGCGGGAAAGAACGTAGAATTCGGCGAAGACCCCGGAACAAACTCAACTCTCCAATATCCGCTTGGGTATACATGGCTTCGTAATGTAGACCGCGATGAGAGTCCGGAAAATATGTTTGAGGTCGATTTCAAGATAAAGGACTTCCGGAAAACAATAAAAAATCCAAACGGCTTGCAACTGCATATGACGGTTCACAATAAAGGCAATGTAGAAGCCGGTGCGATGGCAAATGTTGCAATAGCAGACGGACTTCCGCCGCAAAAAGAGGGTAATAAGGAAATTGACAAGGTCAAGTATGTGCTTGTGAAGAATGTCGGCGATGACCTTGACACCGTATTTACAACCATCTTTGAGCCGTATCGCACAAACCGTTATCTGCAATCAAGCGAGGAACTTATCTCTGCGATAGTTGACGGAAAAGAAAATTCAGACGATGCACATCGTGCGCTAAAGATAACGCATAAAAATGGTAGAGTGGATTATATCTTCTGGTCAACCAATAATTCTGTAACGTATAAGATTACAGATGAAATTGCAGGAGAGGAAAAGGATATACTATTCCGTGGTTTTGTTGGAGTTTATACTCTAAACGAAAAGGGCGAAAATATCTACAAATACGTCAATGACGGCGACATCATCGGCGAGGCTGTAGATATGACGGCAACGGTCGTTGAGGGTGTGATAAAGAGCTTTACAAGGGAACTCGCTCATAAAAACGAAATCGTGCTTGCGACAACACAAACGCTGTCCGACGCAGAGCTTTCTTCGCTTCCGGGTAAATATGTATACATCGACAACGGAGCAAGAACGCGAAGCGGAACATTTAAGATTTGCGGAGCAACGCGTTCCGGCAACAATGTTACGCTCGATGTCGGCAAGGTTACGGCAATAAGGAAAAACGTTGATTCGTTTGACCTGTCGCTTGGATACGAATATATGATAGAGGAAGGTCAATCTGTACGCATACCGCTTTCGTATAGTGAGGATTTCTCTCCGGAGTTCGAACCGGTAAGTGATTCTCTCTCGGTTTCGGCAGACAGCTCAATTTCCGTAACAGTAAACGCAACAAGCGAACTCGGCGAGGGGATAACGTATTCGGCAAATACTCTTCCGCGTGGCGCAAGCTTAAACAGCGCAACCGGAGCGGTTACGTGGAAGCCGGACGGCTCACAGGTCGGAAAGAACCACTTTGCCGTAACCGCAACCGATGAGTCGGGAAGACAGGCAACCGTTCACTTCTATGTAACGGTCTATGGCTCGACTACAGGCGGAAACAAAAAAGAGGAAACGGAAACTTCGTCAACGGAGAACACCACACCCTCCGGTGGCGGCGGTGGCGGTGGCGGCGGCGGTGCCGCACCAACCGATAAGCCGGATGCTGACGATGAAAGCCTTCTCCTCGAGGAGAAGGTGCCGAGCGCAGGCGAGGCGAATGAGGTGGAAAATAAAACTGACGCACCCGAGGTCTCGGGTGAAACGAATGATATTCGCTTCACCGACATTTCTAACCACGTATGGGCGGCTGATGCAATAAACAGCCTTGCCGACAGCGGAGTTATTAAGGGTACAAGTGAGAATACCTTCTCGCCTGCAAACAACATCA
>SVLF01000120.1 GCA_015068085.1 Oscillospiraceae bacterium | reverse complement strand
AGCGACGTTGAAAGTATATCCCTTTGAGAGGTCCTTAAGATCCACAACACCACGGACAAGCGAAACATCGCCCAAATCAAGAACAATATTGCCGCTTTGTTCATCAGTCCATGCATCTTCTATCTTATACGCACCGTTCTGAATACCATCGTTATCAACGTACAGCCATTTTCCTGTAATCTCGTCGATATCGACTGTCATTCCTTCAGTCGGCTTGAACGTGATGCTGTTTTCCATAACGAGGTCGTCGGTGTATGCAGTGATTTCTCCGGTGTATGCCGCAAGACTTTCTTTTGCTTCTGTGTCGGAAATAAGCTTCAACACTTCACCGTCGTTTAAGTAACTGTACAACAGAGTTTCATTGCCGTCAACCATTTCAAGTGACATAACACCGGCAAAGCCGCGGAAGTTGATCTTGTTATCAACAATATAATCCATTTCGGTGTTTGTTGCATAGATGACATAGTCTACACGACCGTTTTCAAGAGTCACCTTAACCGCACTGAACGCATCACTGAGCCCCGGCTTGCTTCCTGCTTTTCTTTCCATTGAAACCTTTTCAATGCTCTTGACATATTTATTACCGGCCTTATACGGTTCCATGACGGTTGTAAACATGGTGTCAAGGTTCTTGCCCTTGTTTCTGACAAGCAGATACTCCAGCTCTCCAATATTTGCGTTTGTGGAATTCTGCACCGGATCACCCTTTGCAAAGGTAACCTCACTCAACGGCTCATCATTCAGCATCGTCATGCGAAGGCGGATATCGGGATTATCCGGCAAAATCTTGTTCCAGTCCTTCACCTTGTACTCAACGGTGAACTCCTTGTCTATAGAATTAAAGGTTCTTACATTTTTGAGCCACGTATAACCGAGGGGATAGGTGTTGTTCGGTGCGTTTCCGCCCGGATCATCACCAAATACCACATCTTTTCCTGCGTAAGTTCCGCGGAGATTTCCTTTCTCGTCCGTATACATCGGAGTTTCTTCCATGTCTGAAAGTCCGCTTATTGCCGTAAGTTCATCAGACTGGGAATGGAAGCTGTAAAGATGATCCTCTCCGCCCTTTACATGGAAGAAGTCAATACCGTAGGAATTCTCGTCATCCACCTCAACCATTATTACACTTCGACGATACTCGTCCGTCTCCTCATATGTATTCGGAGAGGTTATATCCATAAGCTTAACTCTTCCTGAATCGTCAAAGTGGAGCGGTGTTGTCCCTGTGTTTTGCTTCAGTGACGGTTCTTCGTTGACAACAACCGTATTGTGCGAAAGAGTCGTTGATATCCACTGACGGCGTTTTCCGTCCGCACCGGTCTGTTCCGGATATCCAAGGTCGGGAGCGATATTAAGACCGAATGCCGAAGCAAACAGATTTAAAGTATCGTAATGAGTATGACCGGAAGTTGTTCCAAAATAAATTGCAAAGTCGCGGATTGTGTTGGTTTTCCCCGTGGAGCTTGCGGAATCATACTTTGCACCTGCGCGGAGAGCTGCAAAGCCATATCCTGCCATCATATCGGTTTCAAAGGCTATCTCACCGTATTCATCAACGGCTTTCTGAATTGCATTTGCAACCTCGGCATCCTCTGCGAACAGCGAGCCATAGTAGCCTGCTGTGCTGTTTCCGTTTACTGCATAAAGTGCCTGAGCAAGAAGTGGGTCGCCAAACATCTGGAAGCCTGTTACAACAGAATCCTGCTCCATTACTATGCCTCTGCTTGCCGATGCGCCTGAGTCACCAATCTGTGCTCCGTAATATCCGCCGAGAGTGAGACGAATAGGTGCTGCAAACATCTTTGTAAACTTCGGGTTCTTAGTAAGGTCAAATGCAGGATAAAGCTCATAACCGTTGAGGTAATCGGATATCCACATAAGATTTCTTACCCATTTTCTGTTGTATCCGGGGGCTGATTCATTACCGTGACCGTCACGGTCAACATCACCGATAAGGGTTTCCATAACATATCCACCCTCAATTTCCCCCTGATATCCGTTGGTGTTATAAAACTTCTCTGTTGTACGGAATACCCAGTCGAGCATTTCCTTTGTTTCCGGCAAACGGTTGAGCGCAACCGCTGCTGCCGTAACGGATGCCTGGTGCGTACCGAAGTTGGCAAGCACCTCACCTCGTTTTGCACGCTTGAAGGTATTGAGAAGCATATTATCCTCGATATGCTTACGAAGTGCACCCGGGCTGTCCTTGAGGTTTTTCGGAATAAGCTCGCCGTTTTCATCGCGTTTCCAGCTTCCGTCATCGTTCATTTCATACTGCGGAGTTCTGGAAGAAATATACTCTGTTACATACGGGTCATTATATACGGGCTTGAATGCATCATAGCACTCTGCGAAGAGCCTTGTAAGGTGAGTTTCATCACCGGGGTCTCCTATGCCGCCATTATAGTTGTTTCCTCGGAAGGTTGCCCAGCGGTACCACTCATAATACGGATAAGCATCTGCGACTCTGTCGAGCAAGATAGCGCCCGCACGTCCGTACTTGATGTCTCCGGTGTAGAGGAATGCATCGCGAAGAATACCTAATCCGCTTCTTAACGGCTGTCCCTCAACCCACAGACCTCTGTGCAGATACCACGCAATGAAGTTGTGCTGAACAGGACCGTTCGTATACCATGCAAAGCCGTTTTCATCCGCCTCATAGGTCGCGTGATACATGGCAGAGAAGCCTGCTGCTTCAGCTTTTTCCTTTGTAATATACGGCTGATGATAACCGTATCCATCATCAACACCCCAGCCCTTTATTCCGAGCTTTTCATCAGCCTCTTTGTAGAGATCATTTGTGAGATATCCGCCGGGAACATCATAGCCATAGAACTCTTTCCATTCAGCTGTTCTCGGGTCGTTTTTCTGCCATGCAGTGCTTCCAGGCTCAGGAGCACTGTCCATAGGACGGATATGTGTACATTCCTGTCCTGCCTTAACGTGCTCACACACGAACATTTCGTGGTGTCTTTGTAGCGCGAGCTTATAATCCCAAAGATTTTTGCTCTCTGTAAGCCCAAGTTCATAGAATTTTTCAAATTCGTTTGACGGAAAAAGACGTTTGCAATCCGGGCACTGGACCTTCCACGGGCGAGTCAACGGATTGCACACCCAACCATAAACGCCATAGTCCATAGCGATATCGACTCCGCAATAACGGCAATAATTTTTGTGAGGATCATAGTAATGTCCTGCATGATAGAAGCGCGGAAGACCTTCCGGTACAACCGATGCAAGGAGTATATCAAGGTTTTCAACATATTTGTCTGCCGCCTTTGCCGTTGATTCTACGCTTTTCTTTGCCCAGTCGTATTTTGCTGCATTCTTTTGCACATTTTCGCGTTCCTCAGAAGTAAATATAGTCAGGTCAACGGTTGCATCCCATTCAACATTTATTGTGACAGGTGCAACGGAAAGCTCTTCCATTCCCGTCTTGAACGCAGGGTCAATCTCAGGAGTTATAATTGCTTTTCCGACCTTTTCGCCGGTAACGGTTCCATCCTCGGAAACAGAAACAAACTCTGCGCCCTCAGTCACATTCCAGGTTATGTATTCAGACGGAATGGCTATATTCTTACCGCTGTTCATCATAATGCTGAGAGAAATTTTTGTCTGCGCATAGACGTATATGCTGTCTTCCTTTGAAAGGGAGGTTATAATGCCATAGCTTTCGTCTATGCCTGAATTGTCCTCAACCTTTATGTCACAGCCTGCGGAAACAGTCATCCCGTCGCGTACAACAGTTGCCGTAATTGTCGCTGTTCCTTCGTTTACACCCGTGACAATTCCTTCCTGCGACACTGTTGCAACATTTTCATCACTTGACGTATATGTTATTTTCTGCGCTGTTTCAATTCCGCCTTCAATAACAGAACCGTCAAATTTATGAACGGCAGGGAGCAATTCCGCCGTATCGCCGATCTCAAGGGTTGTATCATTATCCTTTGCGGAAAGAGATGCACTGTAGGTTGCATCCTTATTGGTGAAGGTGATAGTCCGCGGATACCAGACATCCTTGCCTGAGCCGTCAGCTATTTTGAATACAACAAAATACTCTCCGGGCTCAGTGATGTTGGTTTCTCCGAAATGATACTCAAGCCCTGTCGGAATATATTCCGGTGTATAGAAATTAACACTGCCGATATAGTGCTCATTATCTTTTTTCAGCAGACTCCACAAATCATTGCCGTTTTCATCGGTAGCAGGGAAGAGATATGCTTCAAATTCTGCACATCTGTGAATTCCGCCGGCTATTATATCCAATGAATAATTTCCCGATTGAGGGAACTTCACCTTAAATGCGGCATATCTGTTTCCGCTTGTTTTGAAGGTGAATGTAGCGGAAGTTTCATTGAACTTGATAATTCTTACATGAGCATTTCCGTCATAGCTGCCTACAAATGCGTGGTATATCCAGTTTCGCGCCTTGCTGTACTTGACTATTTCAGAAAGTGCTTCAAAATTATCCCCCTCATACACTTCTTTTCTGAAATCAATCGTAAATGTTGCCGGATAAACGCTGTCCGCAGGTGCGACATACAGAGTTACCTCGTCAGTTTCATATTCGTTTCCACGAATGTTTGCGACGACCTTCAGCTTTACCGTTCCTTCCTTTGCTCCGGTCAGTATTTTCCCGGTTTTGTCCACTTTTACAACTCCGGGTTCAGATTCCTCGGTAATTATATAACGGGCAACGCTGCCTATTTTAAGCATATTACCGCTGCAAAGCTCTGCACCTATTATGAAGGACATATCATTATCAACCATGGCACCGCCGACCGGATAAAGATATGCACCGACTACACGTTCGCTGTCATCAACGGTAATTTCGTTTTCAAGTATTGTAACCTTGCCGTTGAAGGCGATATGGGTCAGAAGCTTTCCTTTTCCTTCAGCTATCGCGGTTACGCTCTTTCCGTCATCATTGAGCTTTAAGACATCTGTGCTGTCCTCTGCCACGCTGTACCAGATATATGCATCACTTAGATCAATCGGCTCATTGTTGCTGTATTTTGCAGTGGTGGAAAGAGCGGACACCTGCTCACCTATACCAATCAGGTCGTCCGAAACAACGGTTTCTGCAGAATGTACTCCCTTTTCTCCCTTAAAGTAAATTCCTGAAAGAAGCAGAATGTTTTTCGTTGTTCTCTGGGCGGAATTTATAATCATCAGATAATCTGCCCAGCCCTTTGAATAGTCAAGGGATGCATCGGCGGTAAATTCGCCGACGTTTTCAAAGCGCGTAACGCCAACCTTGGTATCATACAAATCGACTTCGGCTACAAGATTATCCTTGGTCCTCTCGCTCTTTACATTTGCATAGAGGTCGCTCCAGTCCATAGTCTCGTTATACGGGAGCATATAAATCTCGCCAAGACCTCCGCGTGAATATTTATAGCCGCTTACGTCTATTCCGTACTTGCCCGGAGCCGGAACCTTAACCTTGACCGCTAACCAGTCATTGCTCTCACCGTAGTAATCCATATAATGCTGGCTTGACGAAAAGTATGAGCCAACGGAACGGGACGCGGTAAAGGCTATTACGCCCCAGGGGCGTTCTTCACCGTAGTCCTGATAAATGAACTTTTCCTTAAAGGCAGCCTCGGTAATCGGAACCGGTGCTTCAAACTTTGGATTCGTCGTAGTGTCCGAATAGACGTTTGTGGTAAACATATACGCCTGATTAACTCCGGAAAGCTCCGTATCCTCGGTTATATGGAATGAAACGTTGCAGTCTTTGGTCACACCACGGAATGTACCTTCTACCTTTACGGTTACATCACCCTCTTTTACTGCGACCCATTTCCCGTTTTCATCCTTTGTTAGTGCGCCGTCAGAGTTATCGGTAACCTCCCACTCGACCGTCGGGTTGTATTCATAAGCATCGGTTATCTCTTCTTCGCCGCTGAGCCATGTAACCTTCGGGTCAGTGAGTCTGTCGGAGATGAACACACTGCCGAAATCCGCTTCAATATCGGTGAGCGTAAGAATTTTTGTCTTTTTTAATTCAAAGCTGTAGATCTCC
>SVLF01000119.1 GCA_015068085.1 Oscillospiraceae bacterium | reverse complement strand
TTGCCACCTTCTTAAACTCTATTTTACAACCTCATACGGCCAGTCGATGATGCCGCCGAATTCTTTTATGTTTGTGTAGCCGAGTCTTGCAAGAGCCTCGGCTGCGATTTTGCTTCGTCTTCCGCTGCGGCAATATACTAAAATCTGCTTATCCTTATCAGGAAGCATTTCTCCAGCTTTGCTCTCAATTTCGGTGTAGGGGAGGAGTATTGCACCGGGAATATGTCCTGCGTCAAATTCGTCCTGTTCACGCACGTCAAGGATTATATGTTCTTCATTTGAGTCCATTATCTTCTTCGCATCTTCTGCAGTAATCTGCTCGTACATAGCGTTTTCTCCTTTGTTAGTATTATTGGTATCGTTTCCGCAAGCGGCAAGCAGTATGCAAAGCAGAACCGGAAGTATACACAATAGTTTTTTCATAAGCTTCACCTACATACCGTATTTTTCTAAATCAACTGTACCGTCGGGTTCAAAAACAATTCCTTCGGATTCGAGGAGTCCTCTTTGTACTCCGGCGCCACCGAATGCAAACGCAGGTGCTACCTTACCCTCGCGGTTTACAACTCTGTGGCAGGGGATAACACCGGGTTCGGGATTAACATGCAGAGCATAGCCCACAACTCTCGCCCAGCGGGGATTACCTGCAAGCATTGCCACCTGTCCGTAGGTTGCGACCTTGCCTTTGGGGATGTTTCGAACGACTTCATAAATCTTTTCAAATGTGCTCATAAGTTCACCTTCAAAATTAGATTCTCGGAAAAAGTGGACAATTCTCAGGATGGTTTCGGAGTGACACCGTTACAATAAAATTAGTGCTTACAAAAACAATTCGTTTGCTTTTCTCATGCTGCAAACTTTGGAAAGCCTTTCGGATACAGCATCCAAAACAGCGGGATTAAGCGACCTTGCGTTTCTGGGGCAGACGGAAATACATTTCATACACGAAATGCACTTCTCGTTGTCTGTTATTCTCGGGTTATCGAATGAAATCGCACCTGCCGGGCATCCTTTTGCACAAATTCCACATTCGATGCACCAGTCTGCAGTCTCGGGTTTAGATGTGGATTTTCCGCGCTCTTTATATACATTATGATTACCCGGAATAGTGCTATGTATGTCGTTATCATCGTTTTCAAGTTTATTTTTTATTTTCTCTGCAAATGCTTTCAGGTCTGTTTCATCATCAGTGTCAGGTCTGCCTGCTGCAAACTGACGTGCTATGGAATGTTCGGCAACGGCACTTACTGCCGCAATGGACTTGAAACCGCATTTTTCTGCTTCATCAAAAAGCTCTGTTAAAGTATCTTCGTATTCTCTGTTGCCGTATACGCAAACAAGAATGGTCTTTGCTCCGTTTGCGGATATTTTATTAAGGCGTTCCACTGCGATTTCCGGAATTCTGCCTCCGAAGGAGGGAACAGCAATGATGCATACATCTTCCGCCAAGAGCTTTGGGAGCTCAAGAAATCTTTCGGAAATACAGAGATTAACATCCGTCCACTCTCCACCGATTCCGCACTTCAGAATATCCGAAACCTTCTTCGTTCCGCCAGTCGGGCTGAAAGTAATATTATAATTTGCCATTTGTTATGTTCTCCTTTTATTGTTTTCTGGTAATTCATCATACATAGAGTTAAACA
Organism: Oscillospiraceae bacterium; assembly: GCA_015068085.1. Classification (GTDB taxonomy): domain Bacteria; phylum Bacillota; class Clostridia; order Oscillospirales; family JAAYXM01; genus SIG480. The sequence continues at coordinate 4,500 of SVLF01000119.1, read as the reverse complement.
GCTCTTTGAGAAACTTTCTATCATCCACATTCTCAACGAGCAGCATATCCTTTGCACCACTATAGGGCGGCTCAAGCTTTGCATCGGGCATCATCTTTACTGCAGAGGGAACAGGCTTTATAAGAAGTCTGTTGTCGCAGATATACGCCGCAATTTTTCCTTTATAATAAATGATATACTCACCCATCATCTGCCGATATGTAATATCGGAAAGTGACGATAACTGCTCTGAAATAAAATTCATATATTCCTTGCTTGTAGACATAACGCACCTCGTGTAAAACTACTTCTTTTTAAGCTCTGCTATTGCCGCATAATGGCGCACTTCAAATTCCTGCGGTGCTATTTCGGATATCAATCTGATATGCTCATTTTCCCATCGCTTAATTTCATCGTCGGATAACGATGCACCGACACCTCGGCACGCTTTTATCCGTCCATGCCAGCTTTTTTGGGTAAAATGCACATCGAGCAGAGATTCCTCGTGATATGTAAGCTCAAACATATCATTATAACATTCGGGAATGTTTATCGGGTGCATTCTTGCTTTTGCACCGCTCCAGGTTGGATTGTATTTCAGCACAAGCTCTTCACTTGCCCGTGCAATTTCATCTTCAAACGGAAGCCACGCCATATACAAAACAAGAATTTTTCCATCGGGTTTCAGCATCCGATAAAGATTTGACACAATCTTTTCATGATCGAAATACCAAAAGCACTGACAGGCAGTAACGACATCGAAAGAATTGTCAGGAAAACAGATGTCTTCAACAGGCATTGCATAATATTCGATATCCGTATGGGAAGAGAGCATTTTTGCATACTTAATCTGATTTTCAGAAATATCCACACCAATCCATTCAGCACCGTGCGCATACAGGTTTCTCGGAAGTACTCCGGTACCTGTGCCCAAATCAAGCACTGTTTGTCCTTTTGCACAAAGTCCGCGTGCGATTATCTTGTCGTAAAATTCCTGCGGATATATATCCCGATATTTTGCATAGTCAGATGAAGTGCGCCCCCAATCAAAGGCTTTTCCACTGTCTATATTTTTGTCAGTAATTCTCATATGTACCTCTTCTCACTGTTTGCAAGTATGTGTGTTTGTGTCATACCAGCTAATTAACTCTCCGCATTTCGGACACTTATGCTCTTCGATTTTTTTTTCTATCCACTGATTTATGCCGACTTTCTTCATTCGCATTGAATCGGGAACAACGTTTGCATGATTGCAAATGCCGTTTATAACCGGTGTTTTACTGAACTCCTGCAATTTAGTACACGGAAACTCATTGCATTCATAGCAACGCAACACATTATGCTTTGTTGCACAATTCAAAAAGCCATGCTTGTTGCAGTTTTTGCAAACATCACGGACAAAGTCCGACATACATCCGTGGCATTCATCAGGGAACGCCGGACAAGCTCCGCAAAACAGTCCGCATATCGAAGCACACTTTTCGTCGGGAATTCTTTTCATAAAAGCACACACCTTTTAGCCATAATTATTATACCCTTGATTTTCCAACAGTCGATTCTTTCATCGTAAGTTCAAAGCTCATATCGAGCAGCCATTTTATGCGGTCATCGTCCACGCTATCAAGCATTATCGTTATCCACTTGCCTTTAACCATATGATAAGCAGGAAAGAAGCCATTCTCATTAACAAGCGATGCGACAAGAACAGGATCGCACTTTACATTCATAATATCCACAATCTCGTCGGAATCAATACCGAGCTTTCGTTTGGATATATCCATAACCACGGCAAACCATTTTCGATTGTCTGCGTGGCGATATACAGCGTAGTTAGGTGCCGTAATCCACGGATATTCAGCCACGCTGCCATATGTTTTCAGTATGTACTTTTCTATCTCTTGTCTGGTCATCCTTTTCCCTTGTAAAGCCCAACCACTTCACGGTTTCTGTACTCGTGTTTTTCGTAATATCCGATTAAACTTCCGTTTTCATCACGGAGAGCAACCATATATACATCCTTGTTTTCCTTGTCATTGCGGAAAGTGTACATGATATTATTATCCGTGCTTTCGCGAAACCAAGAAATGACTTTATCAATCATCTCATTCGCTTTCAGCGGATGGCAGTCTTTTATACTTCTACCCGTCAAATCCTTGTGATAACGCTCTATTGCCACCGGGTTCATATATACGATAATATCATTGATATCGCATATTACGACAGGTGCTGTGTCCTGGTCAAGTACGCTTTTGAGTAGTTTATTTATCATTTTACTTCTCCATTCCGCAGCCGTATGCCTGCTTTGACATAGCCTCGTCATAATGCATTGTTCCGTAAAGTCTGTAACCGCCTGCGAAGTTATAGGCATCGAAGCCGTTTTGCATGAGAATCCTCGTTGCAAGATAGCTTCGCAGTCCGCTCTGGCACATTACATACACAGGCTTTTCCGGATTAAGCTCCGATATGCGCTCACGCAGGTCATCAAGCGGGATGTTGATAAACCCCTCCGCGTGACCGCGCATATATTCATAAACCGTTCTTGTATCAAGCAGAGTGATATCTGACCGTTTTTGAAGCTCGGGAATATCCTCGTACCAGAAATGCTTGACGATTCCGTTTTTTACATTGTCAATTATAAATCCTGCCATATTTACAGGGTCTTTTGCGGATGAATAGGGAGGCGCATAAGAAAGCTCAAGGTCTTTGAGCTCGTCTGCACTAAGTCCTGCAAAAATCGCAGTTGCGATTACGTCAATTCGCTTTTCAACCCCGTCATATCCCACGCACTGAGCGCCGAGGATTTTGTATGTTTTCTTATCAAAGAGAACCTTCAAGGTCATAACGGTTGCGCCCGGATAATATCCGGCATGGGATAAGGGCGAGAGAATTACCTTTTCGTACTCAATTCCTGTTGCTTTCAGCTGTTTTTCGGTCATACCCGTGGATGCCGCAGTCATATCAAAAAGCTTTATGACCGATGCGCCCTGCGTGCCCTTGTATGTGCTGTTAATTCCGCAAATATTGTCTGCGGCAATGCGCCCCTGCTTATTCGCAGGTCCTGCAAGAGTGATAACCGCTTTATCCTTTGAGATAAAGTTTTCTACCTCCACTGCATCGCCGACCGCATAAATGTCGTCATCCGAGGTTTTCATACCACTGTTAACCGAAATAGCGCCTTTCACGCCAAGCTTTAACCCTGCATCTTTTGCAATCGTGTTCTCGGGCGTAACGCCGATAGAAACAATCACCATATCCGCCTGAATTTTAGCGCAATCAGTGATGACATATTCGCTGTCAATGCTCTTTACATCAGCGCCGAAAAGCAGGTTGATGCCTTTTGCTCTGAGATTTGCGTGAATAAAAGATGCAATATCTCGGTCGAGTATATTCAGTAAATGGTCGCTTCTCTGAATGACAGTAACATCAATCCCGCGCAGTTTGAGATTTTCTGCCATCTCAAGGCCGATAAAACCGCCGCCGATTACGGTTGCAGTTCTGACATTGTTGTTATCGGCGTATTCGCGGATTTTGAAGGTATCCTCAACCGTGCGAAGTGTGAACACATTTCCGCAATCACCCTTGCAGAAATCGGGAACGACAGGCTTTGCACCCGGGGATAAAATCAGCTTGTCATAGCTTTCTTCAAAGGTGTTACCGCTCGCCTTGTCCGTAACCGTAACGGTCTTTCTGTCGCGGTTGACGGAAATGACTTCGTGGAGCGTTCTTACATCAATTCTAAAACGGTTCCCAAATCCCTCGGGAGTTTGCAAAAATAAGTCTTCCTTATCGGGAATTTCACCGCCGATGTAATAGGGCAGACCGCAGTTTGCATAGGAAACATAACCGCTTCGCTCAAAAATGATGATCTCCGCATTTTCGTCAAGGCGACGGAGCCTCGCCGCAGCCGTAGCACCGCCTGCAACACCGCCAACTATAACAACTTTCATCATCGCACCTCCGTTAAGAAATCTCTTTTAACGCCTTTTTGAATTGGAATGTAAAAAGTATTGCCGTAAATGTAACGGCGATTATATCCGCAACGGGTTCTGCCATATAGACCGCTTTCGTTTTGTCTGCAAAAAGTGCCGGCATAACGTAAATCAGCGGAAGAAGCAACACGAACTTTCTTACCACCGCAACGACAATGGAATTTACAGCCTTGCCGAGGGAAGTAAATGTCATCTGGCAGGCAATCTGAATGCCAAATAAGCAAAGTCCGCCGAGATAAATCCTGAGCATCGGTGCTGCAAACTGCGCAAGAGCTGCATCCGATGTAAATATCTTGACAAAAGCATCGGGTACAATCATAACCACAGCCCAAAGTGCAACGGAATAGGTAAGGCAAGTAATTAAAAGCAAGCGGAAGGTTTTCTTAACTCTTGCCGCATTTTTTGCGCCGAAGTTGTAGCTTGTTATCGGCTGTGCGCCTTGTGCAATACCCTGAAGCGGAAGCATTGCAAACTGCATAACGCTCACCATAATCGTCATTGCGCCGACCGCAATATCACCGCCGTATTTGAG
>SVLF01000118.1 GCA_015068085.1 Oscillospiraceae bacterium | reverse complement strand
AATGTTCAGGCTTCATAAGGATGTAACGGACAATGTTGTTTTTGCACCGGGTGCATGGAAATGGAGCGGATTTTCTCCGAATAACCGATATTCTGAGAAAACGTGCAGAGTGCAGCATAAATGCTGCAGGAAAAACGATATCAGAGAAGTAATAGTCACAGCATGGGGAGATAACGGAAACCTCGCTTCAAACTATTCTATGATGCCGAATCTCCAGCTTTGGGCAGAATTGTGCTACAGAAACGATTCGGAAGATATCAAAAAGCGCTTTGCAACGTGCATGTCGGCAGATTATGATGAGTTCTATAACCTTGATATGCCGGGGATGCTCGAAAAGAACAATGACCCGACGGAAGGACAGTTCAATCCTGAGCTTTATCTTTTGTATCAGGATGTGCTTATGGGTCTTTTTGATAAGCACGTAGCATCGTATTACAAGGAGCATTTTGCAAAATGGGCGAAAGAGTTTGATGCATATGCCAACAGAAATTCAAAATGGGCGTATCTGTTTGAGCTCGAACGTGATTTGTGCAGAGTTCTTGAGCTTAAATGCGATGTCGGAACAGAATTGTATAACGCATACCACGCCGGAAACAGAGATAAACTTACCCAAATTGCAAATGAAACTCTTCCGGAAATAATAAGCCGAATGCGTACGTTCTGTGATTCCGTAACCGAACAGTGGAACCGCGAAAATCAGATTATTGGTCTTGACAGCCTTGATTTAAAGCTTGGCGGAGTACTGCGAAGGCTTGAAGTTTCAGTGGCGCGTCTTAATGACTATCTTACAGGCAAAGTTGAAAAGCTTGACGAGCTTGAGCGTGAACGCCTTCCGTTTATGCCTTGCAAAGATCCGGAGTATCCGGTTGTAAACAATAATGTATGGGTTAAAAATGTAACCGCAAATGTATTAAGTTAAATAATGAAAAAGGAGCGAAAAACAAAATGAAAAGATTTATTACATTAACTCTCGTTCTGCTTATGCTTGTATCCCTTGCTGCGTGCGGCTCGGGTGGCGGTGCAACAGAGATTGATACTTCCAATGCAGCAGAGCCGCTTACAAAAGACGATGTTATTTCTATGCTTGTTCCGTCATCCTCCAGCTGGCCTGTCCGTGACGACTGGAAAATCTGGGAGTATATGGCAGAAGGCTCAGGCGCAACACTTGATATTACATCAATTCCCGATACTGAAGCAGGATCAAAATATCCGCTTATGTTTGCTGCAAGAGATACATTGCCGGACCTTATTGCATTTTCAAGCAATACACAGCACAGAAAATATGCAGGTCAGGGGCTTATCGCATTTGACGATCTTAAGGCTTTTATGCCGACGTATAATGCATGGAAAGCTTCTCTTTCTCCGGAGGAATATGATATAGCTGTAAAGCCCCGTACACTTGCAGACGGCAAAATATACTATACACCCGGCACGGGAAGAGAGGGAAAAACGCGTATGCGTGCATGGCTTTACCGTGAGGATGTTTTCAAAAAACACAATCTGAAGGTTCCGGAAACCTTTGATGAGCTTTACAATGTGTGCAAAGAGCTTAAAGCTCTTTATCCGAATTCATATCCTCTGTGCACAAGAAGTGCGGCATACTGGTTTGATATTCCGGGATCATCCTTTGATAAGTGGTGGGCAGCTGAAGCATACTATGATTTTGACGATGAAGAGTGGCGCTGGGGAGCAACCGAGGAAACTGCGCGTGAAGTTATAACGTTCTACAAGAAAATGATTGATGAAGAGCTTATGCCGGCGGATTTCATTACTATGAACGATTCAACGTGGACTGAAATGATTCTTTCGGATAAAGCTTTTATTATGCCGCATCTTCAGTTACGTATAGATCATTTCAATCAGCTTGCCGCACAGAATAAACCTGAATTTAAGCTTCAGGCAATGGTACCTCCTGTGGCAAATGCCGAAAAGGGAGTTCCGATGGTAGAACGCGGTGATATTGAGCAGATAGGTTTTTCTATTCCGGACACAGGCAGAGCAGACGGTATTGCAAATGCGGCAAAGTTTGTGGACTGGATGTATACCGATGAGGCAATGGAGCTTGTTTCCTGGGGAAAAGAAGGGGAAACATATGAGATTGTTGACGGTAAGAAAAAGTTTATAACAGACGAAGCAGGAACAGCACCGAACAGTATGTACGGCTTCCAGCTTTACGGCTCGTTCTGCCGCCTTGATCCGCTTGCTGCAGAAGCAGTTCAGTCTGAAACGACGCTTGAAAGTGAAAAACTTGTTATCGAGCATACACTTCCGCATTATCCCGTCACTCTTTGGGTCAGCTTTAATGATGATGAGCAGAATGTTATCGATCAATACAAGTCTGCCTGTCATACATACACACAGGAAATGCTTATGAAGTTTATTCTCGGACAGGAACCAATCGCAAACTTTGATGCATTTGTACAGAATCTCAAAGAAATGGGCGTCGAAGAAGTTCTGTCCGCATATGAATCGGCGTATAACCGAGTGAAATAAATGTGCATTATATCGGCTTCTGTGTTGATACAGAAGCCGATACGTGCTGAACAGAAAATTTATGTAAAGGAAAGGTATATGTTATGTTGCTTTCAATGTGCACAGCAACCCTCGCAAACAGATTTTCCGATAAAGAGGCTATACGTCTGCTGAAGGAAGCCGGATTTGATGCATTTGATTTGACAATGTGTTACGGCACGCCTGCTGAAAAAATGCTGGCAGAAAATTCGTATTTGGAATATGCCGATGAAATAAAGAAATACGCAGATGAAATTGGTATAATCTGTAATCAGGCTCACGCGCCTACTCCGAGCAGGGAAAGCGGTGAATTTTATGACAAAATTGTGCGTTCAATTGAAGTGGCAGCTCGTCTTGGAGCAAAGGTTATTGTTGTTCATCCAATAAAGGATGAGGGGGACGGTTATCAATGGCAGAAGGAAGCTTTGTTTGAAAGAAATATGGCGTTTTACAATTCACTTATTCCGTATGCAGAAAAAAATAATATAAAAATAGCTATAGAGAATGTATATAGCTTTGATAAGAGAAGGAGTGTTGTTGTAAGCAGCGTTTGTTCGCATAGTGATGAATTCTGCAGGTATATTGACTCGCTTAACAGCGAATATATAGTCGCTTGCGTTGATACCGGACATGCGGCTTTGGTCAGCGATACACCGTCAAACCTACTTGCGAATCTGAGGCACAGAGTTTATGCGCTTCATGTTCATGATGTGGATTGCGTGAGTGATAATCACACACTTCCGTATACGAGAAAGCTTAATTGGGATGAAATATGCAAAACACTTGCGGAAATGGATTATCAGGGTGACTTTACATATGAGGTACGAAGCTTTTTCAGTCCGTATATGGAGGATGATTTTATTCCCGTTGCCGTGAAATTTGCAGAACAGGTGGGGAGAAGTCTTATAAGGAAAATCGAAAGATTCAAAGCGGGAATATAGTTTCACAATAAAATGATTGGACACAAAGGAGAAATACTTGCATAAAAAATAAAATTGACAAAATTCTGTCCGAATTAACTCTTGAAGAAAAGATTTCTCTCCTCACGGGCGCGGGGTCGATGGCAACTGCAGAAATAGGCAGATTGGGACTTCGTGCTAAAAGCTTTGCAGACGGTCCTCACGGAGTGCGGACAGGTCGTGGGAAAAATTGCACAGCGTTTCCTAATCTCTGTCTTGTGGGTTCCACATGGGATATTGAGCTTGTAAACAAAATGGGGCAAGCTCTTGCAAAAGACTGCATAGAGCAGGGGGTAGATATGCTTTTGGGTCCCGGGATCAACATAAAAAGAAATAATTATAGAAGATGATATACCATATAGTATACAGGTCGTCGGTGAAACTATGATCGGGTAACGTAAACAAGGGAGATTTGCCCCTACCATTTTGAAAGTGAGGATAAGTTAAATGCAAAAATCAGAAATAAGAAAACTTCACGGATTTTTTGAAAACGAGCTTACAAATCAAATATTGTCCTTCTGGATGCCGAGATGTGAGGACAAGGAATACGGTGGCTTTTTAAACTGCTTTGACAATAAGGGTGAAAAGCTTGTATCATATGATAAATACACATGGAGTCAAGGGCGCTTTGTGTGGATGTTTGCAAAGCTTTGTGATTCTACTGCTGTTATGTTCACTAAAGCAGAACGGGATGAGTTCCTCCGCCTTGCAAAGCAGGGAGCGGAGTTTCTTGTAAAGCATTGCCTTATGGGCGAGAATGACTGGCGTTGCGTTTTCCTTATGAATCGCGACGGTTCGCCTAAAAAGGTAGACGGATATGACGAGCTTGATATGAGCATCTATGCCGATTGCTTTGCCGTTATCGGTCTTGCGCGTTATGCACTTGTCAGCGGAGATAGGGAAAAGTACGAGTTTGCAAAGAAACTTCACGCATCATGCGTTGAGCGCATTGAGAAGAACATCTTCAACACACTTCCGTATCCGTTATCACCAAAGTATCGCGCACACGGAATACCGATGATAATGTCAAATACAACAAAAGAGCTTTGCCTTGCGGCAGATAAGCTTGATGCGGAATACGGAGAATATCTCCGTAGCCTTGTTTATAACTATACAGAAGACATTCTCAATCACTTTGTTGATGAAAACAACGTTATGCACGAGATAATTATGAGCGAGGACAATTCATTCTTCCCGCAGATTTTAGGACAGCATATGAACCCGGGGCACACAATAGAGGATATGTGGTTTATGTATGAAGCGGCGGAGCTTTGCGGTGAGGATAAGTGGAATGAGAAAATCGCCGCTGTTGCAAAGAAAGCATTTGAAAACGGCTGGGATGAAGAATTCGGTGGCATTCTTCATTTCACCGGTGTAAATGGTGGTGAGCCTGTCGGCGATATGGCGGGAGTAGAGAATGAGACTATGACAAAGCAACTTTCGGACTGGGATAGTAAGCTTTGGTGGATTCATTCCGAGGCTCTTTATACCTCGCTTCTTTGCTATTTCAAAAGCGGAGATAAGGCATTCCTTCATTGGTTTGACAAGGTGTTTGACTATACATTCGAGACGTTCCCCGGAAAAGATCCTGAAATCCGCGAATGGATTCAGATTCGCACGCGCAATGGTGAACCACAGGAGAAGATAGTAGCACTTCCTGTCAAAGACCCATTCCATATTACAAGAAATCTTATTTTGATTCTTGAACTGCTTAAGTGAATTCCAAAAAGGCGAGCAGCCGCATAACAGCAGCTGCTCGTCAAATATTTAAATACTTACTTGTTCTTTCTGTCTTATGGATTTTTGAAAAATTCTAATTACTTCAAGCTCAAAATTTTATATTCTGAACTTTTGAATATATCACATCTGAAAGTGCACAGAAGTCTTCGATTGTCAGTTCTTCGCCGCGAATGGTAGGTTTATGACCTAAAGAAGAAAGAATTTCTATAATAGACTCTTTTTCTAATTCTGATTTAAATGCAGAGTAAAGACTGTTTACAAGCTGTTTTCTGCGTTGGGCAAATGATGCTTTAACGACTTTAAAAAACATTTCCTGTGATTTTGGAGAAGCTGCAGGAGTCTGAAGTACTTTTAACCGGATTACAGCAGATTGAACTTTAGGCTGAGGAATAAAACATTCTTTATCCACAGTAAACAAAAACTCAGGCTGCGTGTAGTATTGTGCAAAAACAGAAAAAGCACCGTAATCACGAGTACCTGCCTTTGCACATATTCTGTCTGCCACCTCTTTCTGTATCATCGTCGTAATTGACGAAAATCGACCGGATTCAATGAGATAAGATAAAATAGGAGTTGTGATATAATACGGCAGATTTGCGCAAACTTTTGGCTTATTTCCGTCAAATTCATTTTCAATAAGTGAAGCAAGGTCACATTTTAAAATGTCATTATTTATAATTTTCACATTACCGAATTCTGCTAATGTTTCATTCAGCACAGGCAAGAGGGAACGATCAATTTCCACAGAAACAACCTTCTTTGCATATTCTGCAAGAACAGAAGTTAAGCTGCCTATTCCGGGACCAATTTCAAGGACGCAGTCATCCGGACAAATTTCAGAGTATTCCGCTATTTGTTCGCATACAGACCTTTCTGTCAGAAAGTTTTGTCCGAGAGATTTTGAAAAATGAAATCCGTGGCGAAAAAGAATGTCCTTTATATTGTTGATAGAAAACAAATCCATATTTTACCTCGTGCATTTTAAATTTTATTATATTATACACTTTTATAAAAGAAATTTCAATATAAAGAAAACAGGAGCGATAATCCTCCTGTTTTCCCAGTTATCACTTCAGAACATATACCGTT
>SVLF01000117.1 GCA_015068085.1 Oscillospiraceae bacterium | reverse complement strand
TGGCAAGGCAGAACAATAATGATGTAGTTTAGTTTTTAATGAAATATCTCACTTTGTTCGATATGAAATAATTTACTTCGTAAATTGTGAAATAGAAAGCTTTCGCTTTCTGTGAAATGAAATTTGCCTTTTCATATTGCGCAGCAATATTTCATACACGAAGTGTATTTCATAGCGGAGCTATTTCACTTGCCGCAGGCAAATTTCATTGAAAAAGCGACTTGTCGAAACAAGTCGCTTTTTCTGGCGGAGAGTGAGGGATTCGAACCCTCGATACCTTTATAGGGTATACACGATTTCCAATCGTGCGCCTTCGACCAGCTCAGCCAACTCTCCGTATCTGTTATTAACTTAACCTTATATATTATAGCGGGTTTGATGCTAATAGTCAAGCTTTTTTTGAAAAAATTTTCCCGCAAGGAGCAGGAACACCTTGCTCCTTGCGGATTAAAAGCATTTTCGATAAAGCTTAAATTACTTAAGCTCAACCTTTGCGCCTGCTTCTTCAAGCTTCTTCTGAATTTCTTCAGCTTCATCCTTGGAAGCGCCTTCCTTAACAGCCTTCGGTGCGCTCTCAACGAGCTCCTTAGCTTCCTTAAGGCCGAGACCTGTGATCTCACGAACAACCTTGATAACGTTGAGCTTTGCGCCGCCAACGTCAGCGAGAACTACGTCGAAGGAATCCTTCTCTGCAGCTGCGCCGCCTTCAGCACCGCCTGCAACCGGAGCTGCAACTGCAACAGCAGCTGTTGCGGATACGCCGAACTCTTCCTCAAGTGCCTTTACGAGCTCATTGAGCTCAAGAACTGTTAAGCCTTTTACTTCTTCAATGAAATTTGTGATCTTCTCAGACATGTTAATAACCTCCTGATAAATTATGTTTTTTAATTATTCTGCTGCGGGAGCTTCTTCTGCCGGAGCAGCTGCTTCCTCAGCGGGTGTCTCTGCAGGTGCTGCTTCTTCAGCTGCAGCCTCTGCTGCGGGAGCGGAAGCCGATACCGGGCCTTCCTTCTCAACCTTTTCTGCGATTGCCTTAAGCACAAGAGCGAGACCGAAAATCGGACCCTGCAAGCCGCCGACGAGTCTTCCGAGGAGAACTTCCTTGCTCGGGAGATTTGCAAGCGCCATAATCTCTTCTACACTGACAACCTTGCCATCCATAAATCCTGCCTTGATGTTGTAAATATCCTCGTTCTTCTTAGCGAACTCAGCAACAACCTTAGCCGGAGCGATGACGTCATCCGCACTCATTGCAAGAGCAGTTGTGCCTTCAAGAATGCCGTCAAGGCCCTCAATACCTGCCTCCTTCGCAGCAAAGCGAATGAGCGTGTTCTTGATAACCTTATAGTCAACATTATTCTTGCGCATCTCTGCACGAAGCTGAGTATCGTCAGCAACGTTAATACCCTTGTAATCAACAAGGACACCGCTGCTTGCGTTCTTCATCTTCTCTGCAAGCTCTGCAACTATCTGCTTTTTCTGTTCTAAAACCTTTGCACTGGGCATGTGGATTCACCTCCGTCTGAAATTAATGGAAAAACCCATGCGCATTAAGACGCATGGGTTACAAATTACATAATAACACAAAGTTAATTATAACTTGCTCCTCGGCAGGCTCGATAAAACGATTACGCAAAACGCACCTGCTGTCTTAAGACGCATTAGATATTATAGCACATATTGACAGTTTTGTCAACAGCTATTTTTTAGCCAAGCATTTTTGCAACGCTGACCTTGATACCCGGGCCCATTGTCGATGTAACGACACAAGAACGGATATACGTACCCTTAGCAGCTGCCGGCTTTGCCTTGATAACAGCGCCTACGAGGGTGTTGAAGTTTTCAGCGAGCTTCTCCTTACCGAAGGAAACCTTACCGATCGGGCAGTGGATGATGTTCGTCTTATCGAGACGGTACTCAATCTTACCTGCCTTAAGGTCTGTGATAGCCTTGGCAACATCCATTGTAACGGTGCCTGCCTTCGGGTTCGGCATAAGTCCCTTAGGACCGAGAACCTTACCGAGACGACCGACAACGCCCATCATATCAGGGGTTGCAACAACAACGTCGAAATCGAAGAAGTTCTCACCCTGGATACGTGCGAGAAGATCCTCTGCACCTACAACGTCTGCACCAGCCTCTTCTGCTTCTTTTGCCTTATCGCCCTTTGCAAATACTGCAACGCGAACGGTCTTACCGGTACCGTGCGGAAGAACAACCGCACCGCGAACCTGCTGGTCGGCATGGCGGGAGTCAACGCCGAGCTTAATGTGAAGCTCAACCGTTTCGTCAAACTTTGCCTTACCGAACTTTGACATAAGCTCAAACGCTTCATCTACTTCGTACTGGACAGCACGATCAACGAGCTTTGCGCTTTCAATATACTTTTTACCTCTACGCATTCTATAAACCTCCTTGTGGTAGTTTTCGGGCTTTTCATACAGCCCTCCCACGTAAGTAACATCGGCTATCGCCGTGTTCTGCGATTAAAGATTATTCTTCAACCGTGATTCCCATGCTTCTGCATGTTCCTGCAATCATGCTCATTGCAGTTTCGACTGTAGCCGCATTAAGGTCGGGAGCCTTGAGCTCGGCGATCTTTCTGAGGTCTTCCTTGCTGATCTTTGCAACCTTCGTCTTGTTCGGAACACCGGAACCGCTTTCGATCTTGCAAGCCTTCTTAATAAGCACTGATGCCGGCGGTGTCTTTGTGATAAATGTGAACGAACGGTCCGCATAAACCGTGATGACTACCGGGATAACAAGTCCGATGTCGTTCTTAGTGCGCTCGTTAAATTCCTTTGTGAACTGAACGATATTAACACCGTGCTGACCGAGAGCCGGACCTACAGGGGGCGCCGGAGTTGCCTTACCTGCCGGAATCTGAAGCTTAATGAATCCTACTACTTTCTGTGCCATGATATCGCACCTCCTTAATAAAATGTGGTAAATGGCGGTACCTTCTACGCAACGGAGACTGCTCGTCCCATACGCGGATACCTCCCACGTCGGCCGCATTTGCAGCCGAAGTTATGCAAAAGCGCATTGCGCCTGCATGCGAAAATTAATCCTCCGTAACCGGCTCTACCTGATCAGGCTCAAGCTCAACCGGAGTCTCTCTGCCGAACATTGAAACGATAACGCGGATCTTATTCTTATCAAGAGCGATTTCGTCAACAACGCCGACAAAGTCTTCAAGAGCACCGTCAATAATCTTGACGCTGTCACCGACCTTATAGTCGATAACAAGCTCATGCTTCTCAACGCCGAGATTAGCAACCTCTTCGTCGGAAAGCGGCACCGGCTTGCTTGCCGGTCCGACAAAACCCGTAACGCCGCGCGTATTGCGAACAACGTGCCAGCTTTCATCGGTCATAACCATTTTCACGAGAACGTATCCCGGGAAAATCTTGCGCTCCACTTCCTTTTTCTTGCCGTCCTTTATTTCAACGACGGTTTCAACCGGAATGTTTACCGCGCAGATAAGGTCATGAAGTTTTCTGTTTTCAACTGTCTTTTCAATTGTTGCGGCTACGGTGTTTTCATAGCCGGAATATGTGTGAACCACATACCACTTAGCATTACCTGCCATTTCAGTTCTCCCCCGTTATATGTTGTGGAGAAGCGAAACTCCGTATTTGAGCACGATGTCCATAACGCCGGTGATAACAGCAAAAATTGCGCACACGATAAGAACGATAACAGTGTTCTTATACACCTGCGAAGCTGTCGGCCATGTAACCTTTTTAAGCTCACTCTTCATTTCGCGGAACCATAAAGCAATGCTGCCGCGCTTTTTCTTCTCGACTTTTTTCTCAGCCATTCTGTGCACACCCTTTCATTTGTAGTTGAGGAAAGAAAAACAGATTACTTGGATTCTCTGTGAAGGGTATGCTTACGGCAGAACGGGCAATGCTTTTTAAGCTCGAGTCTGTCCGGCGTGTTCTTCTTTTCCTTCATTGTGTCGTAGTTTCTGCGCTTGCATTCTGTGCAAACGAGCGTGATTTTTGTTCTCATAATTTTCGGCCTCCAAAGAATAATTTGCCTCCCTGACAGCCATAACGGCTTCGCGGAAACTTTTTGTTTCTCCCGCGTAGGTTTAAGTGCATCTTTTGAAAAAGAGCACGAAAAATAAACCTTTCACAGGTAATATACATTGTAACACAGGTTAAGGTGCCAGGTCAAGTGTTTTTTTTATTTTTTTTCATTTTTATTCCAATTCGAACATTCCGGTATATAATTGATAGTATTTTCCACGTTGTTTCAAAAGGTCATCATGCGTGCCACGCTCAATTATCTCACCGTTTTCAAGCACCATTATCGCCTTTGAGTTGCGCACGGTGGAAAGGCGGTGTGCAATAACAAACACCGTTCGCCCCTCCATAAGTGTGTCCATTCCTTTTTCGATAAGCGCTTCCGTTCTTGTGTCAATCGAGCTGGTCGCTTCATCAAGTATCAGTACCGGCGGGTCTGCAACAGCCGCACGGGCAATCGCAAGAAGCTGACGCTGTCCCTGACTTAAGTTTACACCGTCTGAGGTGAGCACCGTATCGTATCCGTCCGGAAGATGCGTGATGAATGAATGAGCATTTGCAAGCTTTGCGGCACGGACAATCTCCTCATCCGTTGCGTCAAGCTTTCCATAGCGGATGTTTTCCGCAACCGTTCCGGTAAAGAGATGCGTATCCTGAAGCACCATACCGAGAGAGCGCCGGAGATCACTTTTTCTTATTTTATTGATATTTATCCCATCGTAAGTTATTTTACCGTCCGGAACATCATAGAAGCGGTTTATAAGATTTGTTATGGTTGTCTTCCCTGCTCCGGTAGAGCCGACAAAAGCTATTTTCTGCCCCGGCTTTGCATAGAGCGATATCCCGTTCAGCACGGTTTTGTTTTCGACATATCCGAAAACGACATCCTCAAAGCGGACATCTCCGCGCACCTCTGTATAAATCGCATTTCCGCCCTCACGCGGTTCCTTCCACGCCCAGAGTCCTGTCCGCACGTCAGATTCTTCGAGCGTGCCGTCCTCATTTTTCTTTGCGTATACCAACGTAACCGTGCCGTTATCCTGCTCCGGAGCCTCATCGATAAGCTCAAATATTCTCTCCGCGCCGGCAAGTGCATTTATGATGGAATTAAACTGCTGGGATATCTGGGTTATCGGCTGGAAGAATGAGCGGGTGGACTGAAGAAACGAAGCAACAGTTCCGATGTCCATTACGCCGCCGACGGCGAGCGCCGCACCTATAGTTGCCGTAAGCGCGTAGTTTATATAAGAGAAATTGTTTGTAATAGGCCCGAGCACGCTTGCAAAAGTATTCGCGTTTGATGCCGCATCAAAAAGCTCTTCATTTATTTTCGCAAACCTTGCTTTTGATTTTTCTTCATGACAGAAAACCTTTACAACCTTTTGCCCTTCAATCATTTCTTCGATATATCCGTTGACGGCACCAATTGCCTTCTGCTGACTTTTGAAATACTTTGCGCTCTGCACGCCGATTTTTTTCACGACAAAGGTTATTACAAAAACCATCACCACAATAAGAGCAGTGAGAATCGGGCTCAATATGCACATCAACACAAACACACCGATGATAGTAACACTTGACGAGAACATCTGCGGAATTCCCTGACTGAGCATTTCACGAAGAGTGTCAGTGTCGTTTGTGAAACGGCTCATCGTTTCACCGTGCGTGTGCGTATCAAAATATTTTATCGGCAGACTCTGCAAACGTTCAAAGGTGTCCACGCGGATTTTGCGCATCGTTTCCGTTGATATATTAAGCATCAGACGGCTGTAAAGGTATGCCCCCGCAGCGCCGACCGCATAAACGCAAGCCATAAGAGCAAGCTTCATTGCAAAGGCGCGGACATCAAAGCTCCCGCTTTGCAAGCCCGCTTCTATTGAGTTTATAACCGGCTTCAAAAAATACGTTCCCGCAACACCTGCAAGAGAGCTGCAGAGAATACCTGCAAACACCAAAACAAGAAGATGCTTCTGCCCGCCCATGTAGCCGAGCAGCCTTGCGATTGTTCTTCCCGCATTTTTTGGCTTCTGCATTCCGCGTCTGCCTCTCGGACCTCCCGGTCCCTGCATCGGTCTTCCGTTTGCCATTACTGCTCCACCACCTTTTGCTGAGATTCGTACACCTCGCGGTAAATATCGTTAGACAAAAGCAACTCTTCATGCGTTCCTATTGCATCTATCCTTCCGTCATCCAGCACAATAATTTTATCGGCATCACTTACCGAGGTCACTCTCTGCGCAATTATTATCTTTGTCGTATCTGCAAGAGATGTCCGGAATGCATCACGTATTTTCTTATCAGTTGCCGTGTC
>SVLF01000116.1 GCA_015068085.1 Oscillospiraceae bacterium | reverse complement strand
CGTCACATGAAGACAAACGTGCCCGGCGTTTATGCCGCAGGCGACGTAAACGGCAAGTCCATGCTGGCACATACTGCTTACCGCGAAGCTGAAGTTGCCATAAACAACATTCTCGGCAAAAAAGACATTATGCGTTATGATGCCATTCCGGCTGTTATCTACACGAACCCCGAAGTGGGTAGCTGCGGTGAAACAGAACGCACCGCAAAGGAAAAGGGCTATGACATCGAGGTTGTAAAGCTTCCTATGGCCTACAGCGGTCGTTATGTTGCAGAAAACGAAGGCGGCAACGGCATTATTAAGCTCGTAGTTGATAAGAAGTATCGCCGCATCCTCGGCTGTCACGTTCTTTCAAACTATGCTTCTGAATTCATCATTGCAGCGGTTATGATGATTGAATCCCAGTGGAAAATAGACGATATTAAAGAGTTCGTATTCCCGCATCCGACAGTATGCGAAATCATCCGGGAAGCACTCTTTCAAGTAAAATGTTAAGGAGGAATTTACAATGACAAAGTCCCTGTTTATGGACCCGAACGAACTGCGTAAGCCGGGTAAAGTAACCTTTACTGACATTCCGGTAAACCAGTACAACAAGTCTATCAAAGACGAAAAGGAAAACTACACAAAAGAAGATTTTATGCGTATCTTCCGTGATATGCGCATCATCCGTGAGTTTGAAACGATGCTTTACCTCGTTAAAACCACTGGCGCATACAACGAAATCGCATATAACAACCCCGGCCCTGCCCATCTTTCCATGGGTCAGGAAGCTTCCGCAGTTGGTCAGGCATACCTTCTGAATAAAGAAGACTGCATCTTCGGTTCTCACCGTAGCCACGGCGAAATCCTTGCAAAAGGTCTTTCCGCAATCCACAAGCTGGATGACAAGGAACTGATGGACGACATGACAGGCTTCTTCGATGGCAGAACCTACCGCGTAATCGAAGGCAAGCAGAAAGATAAGTCGGACGTGAAGGAAACCGCTATGGACTTCCTTCTCTACGGTGCACTGGCTGAAATCTTTGCAAGAGAAACCGGCTTTAACAAAGGTCTCGGCGGCTCCATGCATGCTTTCTTCACTCCCTTCGGTATCTACCCGAACAACGCTATCGTAGGTGGCTCCGCTACCGTTGCAATGGGTGGTGCTCTCTACAAGCGCATCAACAAGAAAGACGGCATCGTAATTTCCAACATCGGTGACGCTTCCATGGGTTGCGGTCCTGTTTGGGAAGCGCTGAACATGGGTGCAATGGACCAGATTAAGCAGCTGTGGGAAGAAGGCTTCAACCAGGGTCTCCCGATCATCTTCAACTTCTTCAATAACCTCTATGGCATGGGCGGTCAGACCATCGGTGAAACCATGGCTTACAACACCCTCGCAAGAGTCGGTGCCGGTGTTACACCGAACCAGATGCATGCAGAACGTGTTGACGGCTACAATCCCCTTGCTGTTATCGATGCAATGCGTCGTAAGATTGATATTATTAAGAAGGGCGATGGTCCGGTTCTCATGGATACACTGACCTATCGTATGGCAGGTCACTCCCCGTCCGACTCCGACAGCTACAGAACCAAGGAAGAAAAAGAAGCCTGGGCAAAGCATGACGTACTCGATGCTTACAAGGATAAGCTCATCAAAGCTAAGGTTGCTAAGAAGGATGAATTTGACGCCATCGAAGAAGAAATCGTTGAGCGCATGACTAAGATTTACAAGCTGGCTATTGACGAGGAAACCTCTCCCCGCATGAACCTCCATGCAAACCCGAAGGATCTGGAAGGCATTATGTTCTCCAACCAGAAGGTAGAAAAGATGGACGACAGAGAACCCGATGTTCTCATGCCCATGGAAGAAAATCCCCGTGTACAGCAGATTGCACGCCGCAAGCGTTTTGCTTTCGACGAAAACGGCAAGCCCTATACAAAGAATCAGGTATATCAGCTGCGTGACGGTATCTTTGAAGCCATTATCGACCGCTTCTACAAAGATCCTACCCTTGTAGCCTACGGTGAAGATAACCGTGACTGGGGCGGCGCATTCGCAGTATACCGTGGTCTTACAGAAGCACTTCCCTATCATCGCTTCTTTAACTCTCCCATCTCCGAAGCTGCTATCGTAGGTAGCGCAGTTGGTTACGCTATGAGCGGCGGTAGAGTTATTGCAGAGCTTATGTACTGTGACTTCCTCGGCCGTGCAGGCGACGAAGTATTAAACCAGCTCGCAAAATGGCAGTCCATGAGCGCAGGTATCATTAAGATGCCCGTAGTTCTGCGTGTTTCCGTTGGTTCCAAGTACGGTGCACAGCACTCTCAGGACTGGACCGCAATCGTTTCCCATATCCCCGGTCTTAAGGTTTGCTTCCCTGTAACACCTTACGATGCAAAGGGTCTTATGGCAAGCGCACTTTCCGGCACAGACCCCGTTGTATTCTTTGAAAGCCAGAGAATTTACGACATCGGCGAACAGTTCCACGAAGGCGGCGTACCGGAAGAATACTACGAAATTCCGATTGGCGAACCCGATGTAAAACGTGTAGGTAGCGACATCACCATCCTCACCGTTGGTGCAACGCTCTACCGTGCACTGGATGCCGCGAAGGAACTCGAAGAAAAATACGGCATTTCCGCTGAAGTTATTGACGCTCGTTCCCTCGTACCTTTCAACTATGAAAAGGTTCTGGAATCCGTTAAGAAGACAGGCAGAATCATTCTGGCAAGTGACGCTTGCGAGCGCGGTTCTTACCTGAAGGATATCGCACAGAACATCAGCGAAATGGCATTCGATTACCTCGATGCACCTCCCGTTGTTGTCGGCGCACGCAACTGGATCACACCGTCTCATGAGCTGGAAGATGCATTCTTCCCGCAGCCGAGCTGGATTATCGATGCTATCCACGAAAAAGTTCTGCCTATCCCCGGCTATGTTGCAGGTCAGAACTTCACCGACGGTGAAAAAGTACGCAGAAGCCGCGAGGGTGTGTGATTGCGAAGCTATCACAGCGTCATAAAATCAGCGATTTTATGACATATCGCAGCGAAGCTATACGCGCAAGCGCCACGGGCGGAAATATCGTATTTACAAAGTAAATATGCCATTCAAAAGGTCTCCGACGAATCGGAGACCTTTTGAAATTCATAAACTTTCGTTAATTTATTTTTTCAAGCAGAAGACCTGAATCTAAAGCTTGCGTTATATAACATTGTGTTTCAACGCACGGACTTAGTCTGCTGTTCCAAACATAAATCTTTAATACGTAATTTTCTGCTAATTCTTCTGCTTCAACTGAAATTTCTATATTAGTCCCCTCTGTATCTGATACTGCTGTTTTTTCAAAATTTGTCGTTAATAAAATTCCATCACTATTATAAAGTGCCAAACATAAAACTACGTCTTTTTCTTCGCTCTCATATGGTGACAATTCAAGTCCGCAATTTATTATACTGTCATTCAATATTTCATGAGTAATACTTTCGATAAAAAGCTCATTATAGTGTATATTTATGTTATATGTCGCAGTTTTTCCTCCATAACATACGTATACCGTTTTTTGTCCGCCTGAGGAAACATCACAGCTTAATAACCAGCCAGTATCTACCTCTTTCTTTGTTCCGTCACTGTATGTGACCTCTAATTCCATGCCGGAAGCATCAACTTCTTCACCTATATCAAAGTTAGTTTTAGCAGGTTGCTTTATTATTTCAATTTCTGAAACAATCGGAGATATTGTATGCAAATTTATGTTCTGTGCCTTTGCAAATGTTTCAGCAGCACTGTCTTCCAAAGCAGAAATCGTTACAGCATTGCAGTTCATAAAGGCTGTATCTGCTATAAGTACATCTTGCCCTAAAATTTCACAACTATTTAATCCGGCATCCCCCGAAAAGGCATTATCTCCAATTTCTCTGATACTTTCTGCAAGTTTTATTTCTTCGAGCGACGTGCAATTTTCAAAAGCAGACTCTCCAATAGTTTTTATTCCCTTTGAAAATCTGATACTTTCCAATGCCGAACATTCTTTAAAAGCGTTATTATCTATTGTTTCAACACTATCACCCATAATAACTGTACTAAGCCTTGAACAACCATTAAATGCATCATCGCCTATGTGTATTACAGTTTCCGGAATAATAACCATGTCAAAACTACTATCATTTGAAAACGCATTGTCAGCAATGGTCACAACAGGCAAGCCATCAATTTCATTTGGAATAATGCGCAATTCTTTCTCGGATGTCTCTTCTGTTCCCAGTAATTCTACACCGGCCAACGTCACATCAGAAATGCCGGTTATTGTTATCGTTCCGTTTTCTTTTTGGTAGGTGAATTTGTTGCTGAATTCATTTTCAACGCTTTCCTTGCAAAGCTGATAGTACAAATCAAAATCAAATTTGTTGATTAAGCTTAAAGCCGTATCAATTCTTTTAAGTCTTGTGGAATTTATAGTAAGCTTTCTTGCTTTTTCCAGAGACAATCGCATAGAAGCTATTGCCGCATTATAAATGATTTTATATTCTTCTATTTCTTCTGCAAGCTGCCCGTCAGACGGCGTGTTTTGATCGATTTTATACTGCATAAATTTCATCATGTCACGATTCAATGCCCCCATGCACACGCTTGCATTTGTTTCCTGCATAATTGTATGCATAAGATTATCCACTGAAAAATTACCTGGATTTTGATCCACAACAAATGTTGAAAATTTGATTATGAGCTGCGCTATTGTAAATACTGTCCCGGAAGCACTGCCGCTTCCCTTAATGTAGTTAATTGCGCTGGCAACAAAATTGGGAGCGTTTGCAAGCAGTGTGTCCAATGCTTTTTCTGATAAATATGTATTCCAGAAATACGTCACATTTCCCAGACCGCTCCTTCGGTTTTTCAGCCGGGTTAAACCTTTATATAAATCCGTGTTTGGCGATAGTTTTTCCAGAAACAAATCATGTATTTCGCTGTTTGTAGTATCCAGCATAATCAACGTTATCAAAACATCGGCAATATCAACCGCATCACCTACCTTTGAAAACGCTTTCTCAACTCTGTCCCAATCATTGGAAAGTCTATTTATAATCTGTCGTGCATCCGATACACTGTATCTGCCCTTACTTGCGGACGCAAGATCCATCGCCAACTGCTCTATTCCTGTCTTATAAGCCAAATCGTACGGCTGTTTCACGCATTCTTTGAAACCTTTTCCCACTTCCTCCACAGTGCTTAACACTGTGCTTTCCGAATTGCATACTGCTGTCAAAAAATCAAGGGTGGTTTCATCTATGTATTTTTCGTAATTATCTGTCCCCTCATATCCAAAGGCTTCACATATTGTATTGGTGAGCGATGTCCATAGCATATTTATATTATTTGTCAGCATATGCCGATATGCAGCCCAGTTTGTGCGTGCACCATCTGCGCTTTCAAGCGTTTCATCTATTACATCTTTGCAGTAATTAAACGCTTGCATAAACTCTTGATTGTTCAAATATGCAGGATAATCTCTAAAGAGGTCTGTCTCATCTTCTATAGATCCGGATATGGAGCCGGATGATGCACCGCAATGCAGTGTTGCAGAGGTCAACGATTCATTACCTGAACCTATTGTTATCTGTTTCCATTGTTCTAAAGTGCCGGTATAATACACGTCGGTTAAGCTTTCGCAATAATCAAATGCATAATTCCCTATCGTCGTCACGCTGTCCGGTATCGTTACGGCGGTTAACCTGCCGCAATTGGCAAATGCACACTCCCATATCGTCGTCACGCTGTTTCCTATCGTTACGGCGGTTAAGCTGTTGTCGCAATTCACAAATGCAGCTCTCCCTATCGTCGTTGCGCTGTTTCCTATAACGACTCGATCTATATTTTCTCTTGCATTGTACCAAGGGCATCCCTCAAAATCGTAGTTTTCCATCGCACCTGTTCCACTAATGGTTAAAGTACCGCTATCATCCAGCGTCCAGGTAAGATTTGCGCCACAGGTGCCGCTTGTAGCCGCGGCGGCGGGCAGGGCAAGTGCCGTCATAAGCGTGACCATCATGATGAGGGTCAGGAGCGTTGCCGCCAATCGTTTTGTTTTGCTGTTTGTTTTCATAAAAAACCTCCTAAAAAATATGCGGCTCCTTCGCAGAGCCGCACATAAAAAACGCAGGGACTCTGTTTCAAAGCTGCTACACTTTTAACTTATACAGTGATACGCTAACATACACAGATAAAGCGAAACAAGAGTGTACGCTTTTTACAAGTAGCGCACACTGTGCATGTTAGGCTGTAGTATCTCTTATTCAATTAAAAGTGTAGCATATTTATGATAGGAGTTATACTGTAAAGGGTAAATCTCATAACACCTAATACAGTA
>SVLF01000115.1 GCA_015068085.1 Oscillospiraceae bacterium | reverse complement strand
GTTTATCACTGTATTCGGCGTCGTTCTGAACCCAACCAGTCTCCACGGCGATGATTTGGTTTCGACTATTTCGTCAAACGACCCGTATTGAAAAACAGCACCACTTTCACCTTCTTCTTTTCCCATGGCACTGTATCCCAAATTGTAAACGCAGATGTCACCCGGAGCACCGTACGTAACCGGCATAACGGATAATACCATAGCTATTACAATTACAATGGAAATCCATCTTTTCAATTTACTCTTCATGCTTTTTCCTCCTAAACGTATAGAGATTATATTGTGATTGTATTATATCATTACCTCCATCAAAAAACTGTGTAAAATTGTTCAAACCTTTCTCTTAAATTTGATACTTTGAAAAAAATGTGATAAAATAAACATAAGGAGGTGCGTTCAATGTCAAAGGAACACAATCGAAAATACATCAACTTCGCAAACAAGCAGTTTTCAAACGAGCAGTTTCTATGCACTTCTTTTAAGTGTGCTCATCATTTGCTCGACAGAGTACATCTCCACGATTTCATTCAGATTTTCTATGTAAAAAGCGGACAACACAAGCATATGGTAAACGGTGTTGAATATGCTCCCTCCGCAGGTTCCCTTGTTTTCATTTCTCCCTACACTCATCACAACGTGGACAATCGCCTTTCAAACGATGATTTCTATGCGCGAAGCATATCTTTCCCCGAGGAGTTTTTCAATTCTCTTTCCAGAGAAAAGCTGGAGTTTAACGGCAGCACAGGCATTTTAGGCGGTTTTGAGCTTCATGTATACCATCAATTATCCGAACAAAAAAACATCATTGCAAAAGAAAGCATCAATGCTATTATCGCCGAGCTTGATAAAGGGAATGACGCCTCAGCAGAAACCATTCATCACCATCTGCACAAAATACTCACTTTGCTGAAAAGCAAAACACGCGCAACGCTTCCCGGACGTGTGCATACCGACAGACGTCTTGTTACCAAGCAAGCAATCGCATACATCTGCGAACATCTTAACAGTTCTTTCCTTCTTGAAGATGTTTGCCGGCATGTTGGTATGTCTCGCACTTCACTTGCAACCGCTTTAAAAACAATCACCGGGCTTTCTTTTTCCGAACTCATTGTTGCCTTAAAGATTCAGAGAACTAATTGCGAGCTTGTCGAAACCAACAAATCTGCAAACCAAATTTCTGAGGAATATAATTTTTATGACAGAAGTCATTTCTATAAATGCTACACACAAATAATGGGTTGCAGTCCCACAGAATACCGAAAGAAATACTGGGAGGACGATATCTCAAACGAAGTTCTTGCTAAAAAACATGAGAGTCCAGAATAAAACTGACCAATTATATAATTTACTCAAAAACCACCTGCAGCGGATTTGCTGCAGGTGGTTTTCGCTTAATCGGAATATACAATTTTAAAGCTTTCGCCGTCTTTATATATAACATATCCGCGTGCATAGTTTTCGCTGTCTCCCGGCTTAGCGGTAAAGAAACCATGTGCCTTTATTTCAGACACCCTTGCCTTTGAAGTACAACTTTCTATCTTTGCACCACTGGTGCCGAACAGGATGCCTGCCTCAACGATATCAAAATCGCCTTCGTCATACTCTATCATATATGCATCGCTGCTCGCAGCTTTATCAATAACAACAAGCGGAAGTCTTGCGCCTGCCGTTCCTGTTTCTCTCACTGTGGAGGCTTCAATTTCTGTTGTTCCCCACGCAAGATATGTATAGTCGGAACCGTATGCCACTTTCCGGCCGTCACGCATCCAGTATGTTGCACCGTTTTTCTCAAGCTTGATTTCCTGACCGTATGCAGGATTTACGATAGGTCCTTCCGGCGTTGTTACAGTTCCCGTAATATTGTCCGGAGTTTCAGCAAACTGTGCGACCGCTTTTGTAACATCTGCTTTAAGAACGGTAGCTGTTGTAAGCTTTGTCGTTTCATTAAGGAACCAGCCAAGGAAATCGCTGTAACCGGTAAGCCCCGGATTGCCCGGAAGCTCTGCCAGCTTATTCTCTGCATTGGCGGTTTTCTCTGTAACGTATTCCTTGTTCTGATTAAAGAACTGAACCACCTTTGCAGAAGAATTCAATTTGCTGTACTTTGCAGTAAGTGTTATATTTGAGTTAAGCGTAATATCTATTTCTTCATCTGAACTGTAATAGCTTCCGTTGTCAAGGCTGCCGACAACCCAATAATCAAACTTGTAATCATTGGTGTCCTTTGCCGTAACCTTTATTGTTTTGCCGCTTACTGCACTACCGACCTCTCCTATTGCATAATTTTCAATACCAGATACACTTATGCCTGCTGCATACTCCTTGGCGCCGGAACATATCTTAAAGGACACCTCTTCCGGTGATGCAGTTCCTGACTCAACAGGCGTATATTCTCCTGTCTTTTTCAGATTAAAGCTCTGCACAAGATACCACGAAGTACCTGCGGTAACTCTGTCATCCTCTCCGTTAAGACTGAATATGAGATAATATTCACCAGCCTTTAGTTCGACATCTGAGTACACTTCAGTTTCTGTTGAAGAAAAACTCTCGCCGGTTATACTTGAATTATATGTATTTATCGGGCTTTCGCCAAGCGGCTTATAAGTTTCAATCAACGCTTTTACAAATGCCTCTTCAGTTTCATAGCTTCCTCTTGCATCGAAAACTTCGGCATCAATAAGATAAGTGTCGAGCATTCCGCCTTTATTGTATTCGGAATATGTAACAGACGGTGTATATACTCCGTTCTCATCTACTTTGATCTTATATGCAAGACCGTTGTTGGGAAATACTGCGTTGTCACTGTCGCCCTGCTCTTTTCCGTTTTTTACATGCACATACATACCGTTATCGTTATATTTTCCGCCATTCATGTATCTGATAGCGACATTTTTCCACGGGGAGCTTACCTCAGGATCAATTTTATTATAATCACGACCATAAGAAGCACTGATATTAACAGCACCGTTTTCTCTGATTGCCTTGCGTGAAAAAACATACTTATTTTCTTTTGCAGGCTCAATCTTTTCAAGTGAAAGGCTTTGGATGAGCATATATCCTGCACCTGCATCACTTCCATCGAGAGCAAACATCAAATAATGCTCCCCTGCGGTTAATTCAATAGTATCATCATATACATGGGGCTTTACATTAGCATCCTTAAAGGTATCATCCGTAACAGAGGTGTCATATGTATTTATAACTTTGCCCAAAGGAGTCCCGTTCAATGCAAGAGTTTGCATTCCGCCGCTCGGCATTGTCGGTACAATAAAAGCAAGAAGCTTGCCTCCTGTTTTGTAGTTTTGATACTTAAGGCTCGGTCTGTATTCTCCTGCCTCCGCTACATTTATTTTAAAAAGAATTCCGTTTTTACCAAGCGCAACATTATCGGCTGAAAACGCTGCGTAGAATCCGCGGTCATACAGCTTTCCGTGTGCATAGCTTCTCGCATCAACACTGCACCACGGGTCTGAAGCAGTTGACACTATGCTGTCAAAGCTTTTTACATCTGCAGCCAATATTGATGTTCCGCTTGAGACATTATGAGCACCGGCAGTAAAATTATAAGTATATACCGTCGACCCTGCTGCGGATGCAGTAACAGCCCCTAAGGGCAGAATTCCTACAAGCATAATAACTGCAACTAAAATTGATAAGATTTTTTTCATAATTTTCCCTCCATAATAAGTTTTACGTACATTTTAGCATAATTCTCTTTATAAATCTGTGTAAATTTTACCAAAATTATCGCAGAGCCTTAAAAACATTTTTTATATTCTCTGCCGGAATACCCGGATGTGAAAAACTCTTTGAGAAAAACAATTTCACCATATTGGTCTCTGCATACTGAAACGGAAGTCCGGTGCCAAAACAAAAATTACTATCAGCAACCTTTGCCATTGCCAACTTTACGCTGTTTATCATAAAGCCTTCAATTTGCGTAATATCAAAATAAGTTTTTTTGCGTTCTTTTATAAGTTTGCAGAGTTCATCACTAATTCCGGTCGGATTAAAACCTGTTATCATAATGTTGACATTTCTGTTGGCAGACAACAACGCAATTAATTCATCATTTGATATATTTTCGGGGGTATCCATTCTGCTTCTTCCTCTGAAATTTTCAACGCTTGCACAAATTCTGACCGGGACATCATATTTCTCAGCCAGATGCAAAACTTCAGCTGCACGATGCTTTGGCATACATTCATCATACAGCATTTCCGGCGCAAGAGAATAGCCGTGATATCGGGGAGCAAGCTCAAATCCGCAAAATCCAAGCTCAAGCATCTTCACTGCATCGCTTTCCCAGCCCGGATATGTCGGATTGACTATTGCAAGAGGTAAAAAGTTCACTTTTCCGGAATATGCTTTCAACTGCTCATACAATTCTATATTTGCAGCATTGGCATCCTTATAGAAAAAACCATTTATGTTAGCAATAACCATATGTGTTATTCCGTTATCCGAAGCAAGCTCCGAAAGCCTTGCAAGTGAGCTGCACTC
The DNA here is from genome assembly GCA_015068085.1 of Oscillospiraceae bacterium. GTDB lineage: Bacteria > Bacillota > Clostridia > Oscillospirales > JAAYXM01 > SIG480. The sequence goes on along the minus strand of SVLF01000115.1, from coordinate 1,895 downwards.
AACATTCCGGAACGGCCAATGTCCGCAATAAGCATTTATATCAATAAGCATCCCGTCACCCTCTCCTTTCCAAAAATCTTTCAAACACAGCACCTGATAATATTTTCTTCTTGTCCTCCTCAGGAATTTTTGCGCCTAACATTTTACCTACGCAGGAAGAATACATTCCGTCTGTTCCGAACAACAGTCTGTCCGGACCTATGGAGCGATGTGCTTCCTCAACAAGATTTCGGTCATAAACACTTCCTCCGATATCTGCAAACACATTCGGACAATCCGCAATAGCTTTCAGAGACCATTGCCAATCCCCTCCGCCTCCGATATGAGCCATCACCAACGTCGCTTCAGGATACCTTTTTGCGAGATTTGCAATGTGAGCTCCGTCCGAAAGTCTCGGTTGGCAAGTTAAGGTTTCTTCATCCACAGAATGCCCCTGATGTATAATGAGCGGAATATCCAAATCAATGCACTTTTCAACTATCGGAAAAACAGTTGGGTCGTCAACGAAATACTGATGCATAAGTTTTGCCGCAACAAAACCGTCACCGGCAACTCTTCGCTCAATCTCCGCTACAGATTCTTTAACAAACCCCGGATTCACAAATACTGCCGCATAGGTTTTATCATAAAATTCTGACACAAACCTTTTGACAAGTTCGTTTGCTGCTATGAAATTATCCGGAGAACAATGGCGTTCGGTTACAATCGGTCTGGATATCACCATTCGATCAAAGCCAAGAATCTGCATATTTTCAAAATGCTCATAGCTTCTCCCTGATATTCTCGTCAGGTCATCATCTTCATACCAAATGTGTTCATGCCATGAAATTACCGGATTTTCATGAAACAGGCTCATTTTCTTTTTTATTCTTTCCATTATCCTTCTCCGTTTTAAAAGAACGCCTACGAATCTTTTTCCGCAGGCGTTCCCGTTTGTTTATTTTTCTTTATTTTCCGAGAGCAGCCTTATATGCTTCATCATAAATTGCAAGCAGTTCATCTATATTCATATCCTTCAAACCTGCCTGAAATTCATCCCATTCCGACAGAGGTCTCTGACCGATAAGGAATTTCACAATATTCTCTTCTGTGTATGCTGTCAAGGAAGTTGTAATATCGGAAATACGTGTATCTTGCTCTTCTGTAAACGCAAGCCACATAGTCGGATTTTTATATGGAACCGTATGTTCAAAAACAAGTGCCCGCGTTGCGTTTGCTTCATCAGACGCTGCAACGCTCGCTGCATCCTCTGATATTCTCGTATAAGTACCATAGCTTTGCAAACCGTATTTTGATGATTTTGATTCAGACTCTTCTAAAAGATACCTTTTCTTGCCGTCTACCTTTTCGAAAGTTTCTCCTTCTTTACCCCAGCTCATCAGCTCTGTTCCCTCATCCGAATAAAACCAATCCAGAAGTTTGAACGAATTTGCTATATTTTCCTGATTTCTTGTATTAAGAACGATAGTTCCCGACGGCTCACCGTTCATTCTGCTTACCATCGCGCTGCCCGTTTCATTGTTAGCTTTAGGCGGAACCATAACATCCATCGTGAAATCAGGGTTGTTTGCACGTGCCAGTTTGTTAAAATAATCAAGTCTTACATGATAATCAGCCATAACAAAGCCGCGGTTTGTGGACACGAGCTCCTGCCAGGATGTCAAAGACATTGTTGTATAATCAGGAGCAACAAGCTTTGCATCGAACATCTTTTTCATAAATGTCAGATATTCAAGCATTGTATCTTCTCTTGCACCGTAACACCATTTGTCTGAGTTGAAATCATAGTAAACTCCATATGTAAAATACGGTTTGAAGCTTGAGCCGATAACATCAATATTTGTAAGTCCGTTTCTTAAAGAGAACGGATAGCTTTCGGAATAAAGCTGTTTCAG
>SVLF01000025.1 GCA_015068085.1 Oscillospiraceae bacterium | reverse complement strand
CTTTGCCTCAACGGGGTTATACTCATACTCAAGAAGCCCTGCAAGGTTGGATTTCACGTTCACACCCATAACGTAAAATCCAACCTTGCAGGGCTTCTTGAGTATGAGTATAACCCCGTTGAGGCAAAGTCCGAAAAGCTTGAGGCGAAGACCTTTATGGGTTATCGCCGTAAGGATGGACGCGTTGGCATCCGCAATGAGATATGGATAATTCCGACGGTTGGATGCGTGAACTCAATCGGTGAGATTATCGCAAAAAAATCCGAGCCGCGAGGCTCGGTGGACGGTGTATATGCTTTTACCCATCCTTACGGATGCTCACAGCTCGGCGGTGACCACGAAATGACAAAGCGCGCGCTCGCGGGGCTTGTCAACCATCCGAATGCCGCGGGCGTGCTTGTGCTTGCGCTCGGGTGCGAGAACAACACGGTAGAGCAAATGAAGGAAGCTATAGGCGGGTATGACGAAAAGCGAGTTCGTTTTCTCGTCGCTCAGGACGTGGAAGACGAAGTCGCTGAGGGTGTGCGTATAGTAGGTGAGCTTATTGATGCGGCAAAGGAGCTGCGCCGCGAAGAGATTCCGGCAAGCGAGCTTGTGATAGGTCTCAAGTGCGGCGGAAGCGACGGGCTTTCCGGCATTACGGCAAACCCGCTTGTAGGGAAATTTTCTGATATGCTTTGCGGTATGGGCGGTACGACAATCCTTACCGAAGTGCCGGAAATGTTCGGCGCGGAGACGATCCTTATGAACCGATGCCGCAACCGCGGGCTTTTTGAAAAAACGGTGAAGATGATAAACGATTTCAAAGGCTACTATATGCGGTACGGCGAAAAGATAGATGAAAACCCGTCACCCGGAAACAAGGCGGGAGGAATAACAACGCTTGAGGACAAGGCACTCGGCTGCACACAAAAGGGAGGCCTTGGAGAGGTCTGCGGAGTTCTTGACTACGGCGAGAATGTCTCTGTGAAAGGACTTAATCTTCTCACTGCTCCGGGAAATGACCTTGTTGCATCTACTGCGCTTGCAGTATCGGGTGCGCATATTGTCCTTTTCACAACCGGACGCGGAACGCCGTTTGGCTGTCCCGTGCCTACAGTTAAGATATCCACAAACACTGCCCTGTATGATAAAAAGCGTGCTTGGATAGATTTTGACGCCGGTGTGCTCGTCACAAACGGATTTGATATGAAAGCAACGGCAGAGGAGTTTTTCAGCTATATTCTTGCTGTTGCAGGCGGAGAGAAAACCGCCACGGAAAAACAGGATATCCGTGATATAGCAATATTTAAAGACGGTGTAACATTATAAGGCGAACGTAATAAAGCAACATCCCTTCCGCGCAGCGGAAGGGATGTTGCTTTATCAGAATCTTTGTCAATAGTTGGGGTAAAGAGTTATTATCATCAGTGTTTTTTGAAAAAATATTTTACCTTTTCCCAAAAAGATTCTTTATTTCTGGTGAAAACATTGGAAATTTCATAGCTTTCCTGCGCACTGAATCCGTTTACGCTTACACCTTTTGATGAAACAGAAATCAAAGAGAACGAAACATCATCAGATGCGGACATAGCCGAAAGGGTTATGTACGGAACGCCGTGAGAAATAAAGTGGGTAGGGGATGAACCGGCTCCCTGAACAACAAGGGCAACTTTGTTGCTTTTTTCAATAAGGGAACAAAGCTCATCGGCGTTTTTTATCGTCTGAACGGAAGATTCCTCCAGAGATACAGCAAGAGGAATAGTGGTGAAGATAATTGCCGGACGGTGCGATTTGCCGAGAAGACGGGATATCCATCCGAATTGTTCATCATCAATATAAAAGCCGCCGTTATCATCGCTCACGGCATCAAGAAAAATGCAACGGTAGTCTGAAACATCAAATGCGCGATAACGCATAGTGTATTCCGCAATGCGCATAAACTCATCCTTCGGGATAACACTCTCACATACGCCTCTGAGCGCATGAATCGAAGCGGTGCGGTCAAATGCATTGAGAATATTATTTAAAAGGCAGGCGCTTTTTTCGGCATCGGCTTTGCCGTCAACGGTATTACCGAGCGTTGCGATAAATCTGCAGTTAGAGGCAGCTCCGCATATGGATTTTATTTTTGCTTCAAAGGCAGGGGGAATATTTTCCGCAGCTGAAGCATCATACGGGCACAGCATATCGGAAAACGCGATAAATTGAATCATATGCAGAAGCCTCCTTTCAAGTAAAAGTACTATATAGCAAAAATAAGAAAATAAAACAAAAGCTAAAGCGCATTGGTTTCATTTTCTTATCTGTTTGCTATGGTGACCCGTAGGAGAATCGAACTCCTGTTACCGCCGTGAAAGGGCGGTGTCTTAACCGCTTGACCAACGGGCCGTTTTTGAGCGGGACAGGGGAGACCTGAGTCCCGCTGTGGTAGCGGCGGCTGGACTTGAACCAGTGACCGTTCGGGTATGAACCGAATGCTCTAGCCAACTGAGCTACGCCGCCAAATATCAACTCGAACAGTCGAGCTTAATTATTATAATACAACTTTGTGCGAATGTCAAGCTTTTTTTGAAAAAAATTTGGCAGAAATTTGGCGGAAATTTGGCAGAAACTTGGCACCACAAAAAATAATTTTAGTGATATAATACTTTTCGTTATCCGGCAAGACCGGGTAACGGCTCCGGATTTGACCGCAGGAGCGCACGCCTGCGGAAGAATTCCGGAGAAACACCCAAAACGGTGCCGGCGGAAAAATGCCGGAATGAGAAGTCCGCCGCTTTAATGCGCGCAAAAGACAGGCGGCCTCACGGAGGGCGGCAGGAAGCCGCGGGGGATGCCGGCACGGAAAGAAGGTGGAAAAATATATAAAGGAGTTGTGATTATGTTTGAAGAAAGCAATAATACACAAGAACAGGAACTCACGTTACCGGAAAAGCTTTTCGATGACGATGAAACCGAAATAAACGATACCGCAGAAATCGCCGAAGAGGAGAAGAGTGAGGCGGTGTCTGAAACCCAAAATGAAACAGAGGAAGAACCGGCAAGCCCGGAAGCTGATGCCGAAGAAATTGAAAACGCACGCTCACGTGCACTTGCACAGGTCGAAAGACTGAGCCGCGATACAGGTTTTTCAGGACCGTGGGGAAGCTTGTTCCGTGCATACCCGGCGCTTTCAAGAAACGATGCGTTTGAGCAGCTCGGAGATGCTGTGAACGGAGGTATGACACCGCTTGAGGCATACCAGCAGAAGCTGCTTGAGGAAAAGGAGCGGGAGCTTGAAATGATTCGGAGCACGTCTACGGCAAGAAAACGTTCTATAGGCGCAGTTGTGGAAGAAAACACAGAAAGCGAGCTTGATGATTTCCTCGCAGGATTTTATTCAGTTTAAAAAACAATCATTAAAAAGAAAGGAAAATTAAAATTATGTCAGCAATTAATTTACACTCAAAATACGATAAAGAAATTCAGACTCAGTATGTTAAGGACAGCCTTCTTGGAAATTGCCTTGACAACACTTACAGCTTTTCCGGAGTTAAGACGGTAAGGATTTCAACACCCATTACCGTTCCTATGTCGGATTATTCACGCACGGGAACCAACCGTTACGGCACACCCAAAGAAATGGAAGACATTGTTCAGGAGCTTACGCTTTCACAGGACAAGAGCTTTACGCTTACAATCGATAAAGGTAACAACGCAGACCAGAACGGAATTAAGGAAGCCGGAAAGATGCTTAAGCTTCAGATGGCAGAACAGGCAATTCCGCTTATGGATAAGTACAGCTTTGAGCGTCTTTCAAAGCTTGCGGGAAAGATTGTCGGAAACTCCACAGCAATCTCAAAATCCAATGTATGTGAACGCATAACAGCGGGTACTACATTTATGGATGACAGCGAGGTTCCGGCATATGACAGAACACTCTTTGTTCCGAGTGAAGTGTATGCGAAGCTTCGTCTTTCCGAGGAGTTCCACGGCTGTGACAGGCTTATGGAAAAATCTCTTACAAAGGGACAGGTGGGCACGTATGACAATATGCGCGTCGTAAAGGTTCCGCATTCGCGTTGGCCGCAGAACGTAAACTTCATCATTGTTCACAAGCGCGCGGCATGTGCGCCCGTAAAGCTCAATGACACGAAGTACCACAAGGACCCGCCGGGAATTTCAGGTTCTCTTCTCGAAGGAAGACAGTATTACGACCTTTTCGTTTTTGGTGCAAAGTGCAACGGCGTTTACGTCGATGTAAACACTGCAAGCGGAGCAGGCGTAATTTGTGCAACACCTGAAGTGTTGCCGGATGGAACAATCAACTGCGAAACCGCCGGTGCTGCAATTAAATATACGATCGACGGGTCGGACCCGAGATATTCTGCCACGGCAAAAATCGGAACAGAGGTCTGGAACGTTGCAGACGGCACGGTTGTTCGTGCGTATGCGTATAAAGACGGTGCATTTCCGTCTGAGGTTGCGGAAGGCAAGATAGAATAATCGAAGGCGTAAGCCTTCGGTTAGGGAAAAGGGAATAGTGAATAAGGAATAAGTAAGGGATTTTTCGCAAAGCGAAAAGATTTAAAATCAAAACCGCAAAGCGATTTTATACCGTATATATTCACTTTTCACTATTCCTTATTACTTATAAATTGACAGAGAGGAGATTTATTTAAAATGAAAGCATATGATATATATAAAAGAACCCTTGCGATCATGCTTGAAAACGAGGGCGAGGACAAAATGTTTTACGATAAATTCACGGAGATACTGAACCTGCTCATTTGTGAGGCGTTGCCGTATGAAAACTCTGTCAGGGCAAGCCGTGGAGATAAAGAGCTTGAGGCTCCGCCCACCGTGGAGAGTATGGAGGACGATGTGGATATGTCTTATGCCATTTGCGGAGTCGCACTGCCATACGGAGTTGCATCGTATTTTTGTATGGACGACGGCGAGCTGTATAATGCGGAAATGTACCGCGAGAAATATACAAGTGCGCTTATTGCCGCCGCAAAGTCACGTGCGGTTGATATAATTGACGTATACGGAGGTGAAGAGGTATGACGGAAAGTATGATAAGCGAAACCTTTTTGTCGCTTGTGACAGCGGATTTGTACATAGTTATTGCCGCGGTTTACGGCGTGTGCTTTGCGCTTAAAAAGGCAAAGTTTTTTGACGACAGATTCATCCCGCTTGCGGCGATTATCCTCGGCGTGGGGTTCGAGCTTCTTAATTTCGCATATACCGGCGGTGTTGTCACGGAGTTTATGCTTCGCGGAATAATCTGCGGTATGGCGGCAGTGTATGTTGCAAATATTGTAAAGCAGATAGGAGATAACGGCATATGACATCAAACGTGTTTAAAGGCGGGAAAATGTATTCCGTGCCGATGAATGACATTGAGCACATAGGATACTTTGGCGCGAAAAACGGCAACGAGGAAGTGAAAGGTGCATACGCACGGATAACCAAGCTCCGTGGACGGGCACCGGATTTTCTTTTCAATGCTGAGCTGTTTGACTTTAAGACGCGTAAGGCGGCAAGCGATGTTGTCAGCGGCGGAGTGATACATCGCCTTACCGAAGGCTATGGAATCGCTTTTCCGGATAATAAAACGGCAGTCTTTTCATATAAGAATAACGTCGGTGCCGCGGATTATATCGGCGCATACCCCGTGCTTGTCCGGAACGGAAAAGAGGAAACCGCTGTTCCTGCCGGAATTTCCGGACGTCGCGGCAGAACGGCGATAGGTGTGTCGGAGAGCACGCTTTTCATCGCGCTTCTTCCTGATAGCGGAGGCGCAACTCCGGCGGAGCTTCGCCGTGCGTTTGTGTCGTTTGGTGCAGTGAACGCAATAAATCTTGACGGCGGAGGTAGCACGCAGTTTTACGCGCCGCTCGGCAATCATTTTTCCGGCAGACGCGTCCGCGGTTTTATCGGAGTGTGGATTCGCGGCGGGGATATCCGCTATGTAAAGGTGAGAACATCGCTCAATGTGCGCTCGGGTGCGGGCATATTGAATAAACGCGTCGGAAAGCTGTATAACGGCGATGCGGTAACTGTGCTTGAAGAAAAGAACGGCTGGGCGAGGATCGCGGCAGGCTGGGTGTCTGCAAAATATCTTGTGAAAAAACGATAGGAAGGGGAGGTGAAAGGATGTGGAATACGTAACGTGTGAGACGTGCGCAAACCACCGCGGAGAGATAAATGAGCGGTTGAACCACGGCGATGTTCGCTTTGAGCGGCTTGAAACCAAGCTTGATACGCTGATTTCCACAAACCGCCTCATTGCCGGCTCGGTAATAGGCGGCGTGGTGACGATTATTGCAACGCTTCTCCTGCGAGGGATATAGACGGGGGTACAATAAGCAAGGATTGAGAAAAGGTCATTTTCGATTTTTTCTCAGTCCTTTTTGTTACAAAAATATTGACTCCACTTTCGCGCGGTGGTATAATTTTATACATATTATAATATACTTAGTCAATTGTGTTTGTATGAACACACAGAAAAGAGGATAAAGATGATCAGGCAGTTTGAGAAAAAGGTTTGGCTTGCAACTCCTACAATGCACGGAGAAGAACTTAAATATATGCAGGAAGCTTATAACACCAACTGGATGTCTACGATTGGAGAGAACATAAACGTAATTGAAAAGAAGATGTCGGACTATATCGGTTGTAAGCATTCCGTGGCGCTCTCCTGCGGAACTTCTGCACTTCATCTTGCAATAAAGCTTGCGGGTGTGAAGCCCGGGGATAAGGTTTTTTGTACAGATATGACCTTCGCCGCAACCGTTAATCCTGTCGTATATGAAAAAGCGGTGCCTGTGTTTATAGACAGCGAGAGGGAAACATGGAATATGGATCCGGCGGCGCTGAGAAAAGCGTTTGAGCTTTATCCGGATGTGAAGGTCGTTGTAGTTGCGGATTTGTACGGAACCCCCGCGAAATACGATGAGATAAAAGAAATATGCAATGAGCATAACGCCGTGCTTGTTGAGGACGCGGCAGAGTCACTCGGCGCGGAATATAAGGGCGAAAAGGCGGGAAGCTTTGGCACATATAACGTAATCTCCTTCAACGGAAACAAAATCATAACCGGTTCATCCGGCGGAATGCTTCTTTCCGATGACGTTGATGCGATAAACAAGGCGAAAAAATGGTCAACCCAAAGCCGCGAGAGCGCACCGTGGTATCAGCACGAAGAGCTTGGCTATAACTACCGTATGAGCAACGTCATAGCCGGAGTTGTGCGCGGGCAAAGCGAATATCTCGGAGAGCATATTGCGCGCAAAAAGGAAATCTATCTCCGCTATCAGGAAGGCTTCCGCGATTTGCCGATAACGCTCAATCCTTACATAGAAAACGATATGGAGCCGAACTTCTGGCTCAGCTGCGCGCTGATAGATAAAGAGCATATGTGCAAGCAGGAAAGAAGCGCAACATGTGCAACCTACATAAAAGAAAGCGGGAAATCCTGCCCGACGGAGATATTGGACAAGCTTGCGGAGTGTAACGCAGAGGGGCGCCCTATCTGGAAGCCGATGCATATGCAGCCGATTTACAAGGACTGCCCGTTCGTCAGCGCGAGCGACGAAGCGGTAAACGAAGATATCTTCGAGCGCGGCTTTTGCTTGCCGTCCGATATTAAAATGAAGGAAGAGGAACAGAATGTAGTTATCGAGATTGTGAGAAGTTGCTTTGCATAAGCTTGTGAAGCAAACTGCTGCCGAACTTGCTCTTGACAAAAACAGAAAAGTAGAGTAAAATTAAAATACAAAGAAGTTGCCCGGTAACGGACGCTTCCTCTATACGACTAAAAGATAATCGCAAGTTTGGGAAGGCTGGCGATTATCTTTTTTTATTGCTAAAGTAGCTGAGAACAGAAACCACAAGCGTCGCAATTTCAATTAAATCGCGCCAGGTTATGTATTCCATTCGCACCACCTCCCTCCATTCAGGAGAAAGGCAACTTCAAAAAGATTTCTTCCTCCGATGAAAGAGGAAGCAACCGCCACCGTTAAGGCAACTCCCTTGTGCTTGTTTCCAAGCACATCCATTGTACCACAATGATTTGCGCTTGTCAAAAAGGCAACATTCCGCTTTGCGGAATTCATGGCTGTAACCTCATAACTCAACAAAAGTACCGGAAACCGTGAACTTCTGCTTGACAAAAACAGAAAAGTAAGGTACAATGAAAATACAAAGAGGCTACCGGCAGACGGTTCAGCCCTCAAAGATTTTAGCTAAAGAATTTAGCCGCAAGTTTTGACGACCTGGCGGCTAATTCTTTTTTATTGCAATGATAGTATAAAAAACAATAATTAAAATTAATGTTATGTAATCCATCAGGCAAGCCCCCCTTCAGAGGGCGAGAATTGAACCGCCTACCCGTATGTGGTAGCCTCCGACTCAGATTACCTGAGTCTTACTTATTGTATCACAACAAATGATATTTGTCAAATGAAAGATTTCTGTTCAAAAAACATTCCGCCCCGGCGGAATTCATAACTGTAATCTCTAAACTCATAACTCAACCAGCGGGCTCTCTTTTTCCGCTTGACAAAAACGCAGAAATAGGGTACAATGAGAATACAAAGAAGTTGCCCGGCAACGGTCACTTCCATATACGGTTAAGAATTAAACCGCAAAGTTGGTGCTTGGGCGGTTTAATTCTTTTTATTTTTGAAACACGATTCATGATGCGTATGCATCAATTCATGGCGGAACGCCAATTCACGACAGCTTTGCTGTCAATTCACGGAGCGCCCCGCGCTCCCAAAGGTCGTGTTTCATTATGGCAAAAAATAATCAAATAGAAGTGAATGGCATTGATATCAAATATAAAAAGATAAATAAAGCAGATTATATTTCGCTTACTGATATTGCCAGATACAAAAATCCAAATGAGCCTAGGTTTACGGTATATAATTGGTTAAGAAACAAAGAAACTTTAAGGTTTTTATGTGTTTGGGAGGAACTTAACAATCCTGATTTTAACCGTGTCGAATTCGATACGGTTACAAAGGATGCCGGAACAAATGCTTTTATGATTACTCCAAGTCAATGGATAGAAAAATTAAACGGTATTGGACTTACGGTTTCGGCAGGAAGATATAACAGTGGTGTGTATGCGCATCGGGATATTGCTTTTGAGTTCGCAAGCTGGATTTCGGCGGAATTTAAGCTTTATCTTATAACAGAATTCCAAAGATTAAAAGTCAATGAACAGAAAGAGCTTGAATGGAGTGCAAAAAGAGAACTTGCCAAAGTTAATTATCGCATACATACGGATGCTATAAAAGAGAATATTGTTCCTAATCTAAGTGAAAAACAACTTGCCTTTGTTTATGCCAATGAGGCAGATGTTTTAAATATGGCTCTGTTTGGTAAAACAGCAAAAGATTGGAGAACAGAAAATCCGGACAAGAAAGGCAATATAAGAGATTATGCAACAATAGAACAGCTTTTGGTAATTGCCAATATGGAAAGCTTTAATGCTATACTTATAGAACAAGGTGTACCTCAAAGAGAAAGACTTATTCAACTCAATGCTATGGCAAAATCACAGTTAAGGGTTCTTGAAAAACAAAACACATTAAAACTGTTGAGAGAATAACAACCTTCGCCGCCTTCCATTGTACCAAAACAATGCACCGCACGTGCAATTCATCAAACTTACGAAGTAAGTTCAATGAATTGCCTGACGGCATTAATTGAAATCTTGCGATTACATGAATTGAGCCTTTCGGCTCATGAATTGCACTTCGTGCATTAAGGCAATTCAAATCATGACAGCTTTGCTGTCAATTCACGGCGGAACGCCAATTCACGACAGCTCTGCTGTCAAATCATGCAGCTTGCCCTGCGAACTGCCAACTTTTGCTTGACAAAAACGCAGAAATGGAGTACAATGAAAACACAAAGAAGTTGCCCGGCAACGGTCACTTCCTTATAGACAGTTAGAACTAACCGCTAAGTTGGAAGCTTTGGGCGGGTAGTTCTTTTTATTTTGAAAATACGAGATTAAAAGGAAAATGAACGTTGCAAAGGATAACAAATCCTGCAAAGTGATATATCCCATCCGCATCACCTCCTCATTCAGAGGAGGCGGAATAAAAAGAATATGTACCTCCTCTGAAGATAGAGGAAGCAACCGCCACCGTTAAGGCAACTCCTTCGTGCTTGTTTTCAAGCACATCTATTATATCACAATAAATGATTTTCGTCAAACCAATGCCCCTGCGCTCCCATGTCATCCTGAGCGGAGCGTCAGCGCAGTCGAACCGGAGCGAAGCGGAGGCGCGCGCAAGCGCGGGATCTCAACTTCACTCTCAAATTCCCTGTGCCATCTTTTGTTACAAAAATGTTGACTCTCCATTCGCAAGGTGGTATAATTAAACTTACGAAGTAAGTTCAATGAATTGCCTGACGGCATTAATTGAAATCTTGCGATTTCATGAATTGAGCCTTTCGGCTCATGAATTGCACTTCGTGCATTAAGGCAATTCAAATCATGACGCTACGCGTCAATTCATGGCGGAACGCCAATTCACGACAGCTCCGCTGTCAATTCACGGAGCGCCCCGCGCTCCCAAAGGTCGTGTTCAGATGTATAAAAAATTCTTCAAGCGCCCGATAGATATTTTCTGCGCGCTTGCCGCGATAATCGTTTTCTCGTGGCTGTACATAATCGTTGCAATCCTTGTCCGCGTAAAGCTCGGAAGCCCTGTGCTTTTCAAGCAAGAACGCCCGGGACTTAACGGAAAGATTTTTAAACTGTATAAATTCCGAACTATGACCGACGAGCGGGATGAAGAAGGAAATCTCCTTCCCGATGATGTCCGCCTCACCAAGTTCGGAAGACTTCTCCGTAGCACAAGCCTTGACGAACTTCCCGAAGCATTCAATATTCTCAAAGGTGATATGAGTGTTATAGGTCCAAGACCGCAGCTTGTTCGCGATATGGTGTTTTTTACTGATGAACAAATGAAGCGCCAGAGCGTTAAACCGGGGCTTTCGGGACTTGCTCAGATAAGCGGAAGAAACGGTATAACATGGGAAGAAAAAATTGATTTCGATTTAGAGTACATAAAGAACATTACTTTTATAAATGACTGCAAAATAGTTTTCAAAACTGTATGGCAAGCCTTTGTCAAACAGGACGGCATTTCTCAAGAGGGGATGGATACCGCAGAGGATTTGGGAGATTATCTGCTCCGCTGTGGTAAGGTCTCTGAGGATCAATATAACGATTTGCAAATAAAAGCAAAAGAACTTATTGGGGTGTAGAAATGGAAAAGATACCTTTTTCTGTGGCTATGTGCGTATATAAGGGAGACAAAGCGGAATGGTTCGATGAGGCTCTTGCGAGTGTCATAAACCAAACTGTTGTTCCTGATGAAATTGTCCTCGTTGTTGATGGACCTGTGCCGGAAAGCATTGATGATGTTATCGGTAAATATGAAGGCATATTTGAAAATTTCAATGTTGTTCGCTTACATCAGAACGTTGGACACGGAATTGCACGGCGCGTAGGAATGGAAAGGTGCAAGCATAATCTGGTTGCTTTGATGGATTCTGATGATATAAGTGTTGCAGACAGATTTGAGCAGCAACTTGAAATCTTCTTCAAAATGCCAGAAGTTTCGGCTGTCGGTGGAAATATCGAAGAGTTTATAGATACCGTTGATAATGTTGTAGCAAAAAGAAATGTGCCAAAAGATGATGCTGATATAAAAGAATATTTAAAAAAACGCTGTCCGTTTAATCAAATGACGGTTTTGCTAAAAAAAGAAGAAGTTTTAAAAGCGGGTGGATATGTAGATTGGTATTGTGATGAAGATTATTACCTTTGGATAAGAATGTATGAGAATAACTGCGTCTTTGCCAATACAGGAACTACACTTGTTAATGTTCGCGTCGGAAAGGAAATGTATCAGAGACGCGGCGGGATTAAGTATTTCGAAAGTGAAGCAAAGCTACAGAAGTATATGTATGATAAAAAGATCATTGGTTTTGCAACGTTTATATCTAATGTAACAAAGCGGTTTATTGTTCAGCTTTTGTTGCCCAATAAAATAAGAGGGTTTGTTTTTCAAAAATTTGCACGGGAGAGATGAGGATTATGCCAGAAAAGAAGTATAAAATCGGTTATACAACAGGTGTTTTTGATATGTTTCACATTGGACACCTGAATATTCTTAAACGTGCAAAAGAACAATGCGAGTATTTGATCGTTGGCATAACGACAGATGCGCTTTGTTTTTCAAGGAAAAACAAGTATCCCATAATATGCGAAAAAGAGCGAATGGAGATTGTAGAATCAATTAGATATGTTGACAAAGTAATTCCGCAGAATGATATGGATAAAGTTCGCGTTGTGAAAGACCTGCATGCAGATGCGGTTTTTGTAGGTTCAGACTGGAAGGGAACATCTGCTTGGGCTGAATACGAAAAAAGTTTTGCAGAAGTTGGTTGTTCAGTTGTGTATTTAGACCATACAGATGGTATTTCGTCAACAATTCTTCGCGAGAGGTTGAATCAACAATGAAGTTCACTTGGAAAAGCTGGGAACATTTCTGTAACAGACTTGCAAAGAATGGGCTAATGAGCATTCCGGCAAAAGCAGTATCAGAAGTTGATAGCAGTTATATTGTATTGAAACACGATGTAGAAACCGACGTAAAAAAAGCTTATCAAATTGCACGCATAGAAGAGAAATATTCTCATAAAGGATCTTTTTATGTGCAAGCGTATTTGTTGGATAATCCGCAAAATGTCGAATTATTAAGACAGATAAGCGATATGGGGCACGAAGTATCGTATCACTATGATGTATTGGATAGTAATAAAGGTGATATCCTAAAGGCGCAAGAAGAGTTTGAATCAAATAAGAAAAGATTTGAGTCTTTTGGATTTGAAATAAAAACGGTATGTCAACATGGAAATCCGGTTATTGAGCGTATAGGATATACCTCCAATAGGGATTTTTTCAGGAATCGAGAGATACAGAAAGTATATCCGGACATTTCCGATATAATGGTTGACTTCAAACAGAAATATAATACTGATTATTTCTATTTTTCTGATGCGGGGAGACAATTTAATTTGATTTTCGATCCGATTAATAATGACCTGGTAAAAAGCGATGATATGAATGTACCATATAGCAGTTTTGACGAGTTATATAGTGCGTTGTCATTTGACAAGGGAAACATAATCAGTATTCACCCGCACAGGTGGACAAAATCAGCGCTCAATTACGAAATAAAAACATTTGCATTTAAGTTGATTCGTTTTGTAGCGAGAGGCTTTGCAAAAATTCCCGTTGTAAAGAAAATAATGAGTAAATATTATTATTTGGCAAAGAAAATCTAAAAAGAGGGTGTCGAATTGAATCCCAATCAAACAATAAAAGATGTTCAGGGAAAGATACTTGAAATAATGAAATATGTTGACAAGCTCTGCCGTGATAATCATATTACATATTACATCATGGGAGGAACAGCACTTGGCGCTGTGCGTCACGGTGGATTCATTCCATGGGATGATGATCTTGATATTTTTATGACTCCGGAGCAGTATAAACGATTTAAAAGTGTTTTTGAGACTCAAAATAATGATATGTTTGTTTTGCAGGAGTGGAAAACAAACGAAAAATATCTTGAATATGCCAAAGTTCGTATGAATGGAACAACATTCATCGAAGAACATTTCAAAGACAGAAAAGATATGCATCATGGTATTTATGTTGATATTATGATATTGCACAAAGTTCCGCAGAATAAATTGATTCAGAAGCTTGTGTATGTTGAATCCAAATTTGTTACATTATATGGACTTTCGCAGCGTAATTGGAAACCTAAAAACAAATTGCAGGGCGTTGCTTTAAAAAGTTTAAAAATACTTCCTTGTCGTTTAATGGCAAAACTTGCATATAAAAACATTTACAAATATGATAATTTAAAAAGCAATTTTAAATATTGTTATTGGATTACGCCGGCTAAGTTCCGTAACGGATTATTTGATATGGATTTTTTTGAGAATCCCATTGATGTGCCGTTTGAAGATACTGTTTTGCTTGGTTCAAAAAAAATAAAAGAGTATCTGACATATCGTTATGGAGATTATATGAAGTTGCCGCCTGAAGCACAGCGCGAGTCAGCGATTCATGCAATGCTTTATGATACGCAGAAAGATTACAGCGAATATCTTCAATGTAAGGAGAGATAAATGTGAGCAAGTTGCAAGTTTTGGTAACAACTATGCATCAAAAAGACTTCGATAAGTTTTATAAGATGAATTTGAGTACAGATGCGGTGTTGGCAAATCAGGCCGATAGCAATTCTGTTGAAAAGAAAGAAATAGGTAGTTCAACGGTTAGTCTTGTAACTACTGATACGCGTGGAGTTAGTAAAAACCGCAATATAGCGATTGAAAACATATTTGACACAGCTGAGTATATTATGTTTTCTGACGATGATTTGATTTTTTATGACAATTATGAAGATATTATCATTTCCGAATTTGAAAAATGCCCGGAGGCAGACGCTATAAAATTCAATATCAATGCGGTGTCACAAAGACAGCTCAGTATGAAGCAGATCTCGGCGTTTAAAAAACTTAGCAGGCGCGAGGTCACTTCGTTTGGTGTTTGGGGACTGGTTATAAAAAAAGAAGTTTTATTGAAAAGCAACATCAGATTCAATGAAAGATTTGGCCCCGGAACTTCAAACTATTGCGGAGAGGATAGCATTTTCCTTCAGCAGATGTTTAAGAAAAAAATTGTTCTTTATAGTTCACCGATATATATAGCTGATATAGATCAGGATAATTCCAGTTGGTTTGAGGGGTATAATGAGAGGTACTTTACTGCGTTAGGAATGATAATATCCGAGTGTTATCCGATATTATCGTTTGCTTTGGTTGTCAGAAGTGCGATAAAGTTTTATAATCGGAAAAAATCACAACTGGGGTTCTGGGAAATATTGAAATGTTATTATAGTGGGATTTTTAAGAATATTTGTGAAAAAAGAAGTCTCAAATAGGAGGATGGTGCTTGAAATGTCACTTTACAAAAGCATTATTAATAATGAAGAAAAAATATCATTGATTGGTCTTGGGTACGTAGGGATGCCTATTGCCGTTGCATTTGCAAATAAGGGAATTGACGTTATTGGATTTGACTTGAACAAAGAAAAAATAGAGTTGTATAAAAGCGGAATTGATCCAACAAACGAAGTAGGAGACGCTGCTATAAAAAATACAAAGGTTTATTTTACATATGACGAAAAAGATTTGCAAAAAGCAAAATTTCACATTGTTGCAGTTCCAACACCGGTTAATACAGACCATACACCTGATTTATCCCCGGTAATTTCTGCATCTGAAGTTCTGGGACGAAACCTTACCAAAGGGTCTTATGTAATTTTTGAATCTACGGTGTATCCCGGATGTACTGAGGATATATGCGTGCCGATTTTAGAAAAAGAATCAGGTTTAAAATGCGGTATTGATTTTAAGGTAGGATACTCTCCGGAAAGAATCAATCCTGGAGACAAAGTGCATAGATTGGAAAATATCACAAAGATTGTGTCCGGATGTGATGAAGAGGCATTACAAACAATCAAATCTGTGTATGATATAGTGATTGATGTAGGGACATATCCGGTTAGAAATATCAGAACAGCAGAGGCGGTAAAAGTTGTAGAGAACAGCCAACGAGATATCAATATTGCATTTATGAATGAACTCGCGATGGCTTTTGATAGAATGAATATTGATACCAATGAAGTTGTGGATGGAATGAACACCAAATGGAATGCTTTGGGATTCCGACCAGGACTTGTAGGTGGACATTGTATAGGTGTCGACCCATACTACTTTACGTATCAGGCAGAAAAGCTTGGATATCATAGCCAGATTATTCTCAACGGACGAATCATCAACGATAGTATGGGGGATTTTGTGGCTGATGCGGCTGTTAAACAAATGATTGCAGCAGGTCAAGCACCTAAAAAGTCGAAGGTCGTAATATTGGGTTTGACGTTCAAGGAAAATTGTCCTGATACAAGGAATTCTAAAGTGTATGATGTTATTAAGCGTCTTAATGAATACAGTGTGCATCCTCTTGTAGTTGATCCTTGGGCGAGCGAAAAGGATGCGATGAACGAGTATGGCGTAACTCTTACAAAGCTCGAGGACGTGAAAGATGCAGACTGTGTTATAATTGCGGTTGCACATACGCAGTTTAAAGAACTACCCTTAGCGCACGTTAAAAAACTTTTTAGAGAGTGTGACGATTCTGAAAAAGTTTTGATTGATGTTAAAGGAGTATATAAGACATTTGAACTTCAGGAAAGTGGAATGAAATATTGGAGATTGTAGGTCGAAAATATATAAAGACACATTTTAAATCAAGGACAGGCGATTATATTACATTATAAGTTCATAGACCTATTATGGGGTAAACTGACTATTAGTTCAATGACAGATACCTAAAGTCTGTGAAAATATCTTTGACAAATTAAAACGAGGGAAGGAACAGTGTTAAAATGAGTAATTTAGATAGAAAGCCATTGGTAAGTGTTATTATCCCCACATACAAACGCTCTGAAATGCTTCCAAGGGCAATAGATTCGGTGCTTTGCCAAACATATGCTAATGTGCAGATTGTTGTTGTTGATGATAATAATCCAGATACAGAGTGGCGAAAAACAACAGAGAGTACAATGAAAAAATATGGGGAAGAATCCAGAGTAAAGTATGTATGTCACGAAAAAAACAAGAACGGTGCGGCTGCACGAAATACGGGCATACGCGAAGCAGACGGTGAAATCGTTTGTTTTCTGGATGATGATGATTGGTTTTATACCGAGAAAATCGAGATGCAGGTAGAATATCTTTTGTCTCATCCTGAATACCGAGCAGTATATTGCGGGTGGGACAGAGCCGGGAAAAAAGTGGTTCCGACCCGCACCGGCAATCTTTCTTATAACATTTTGAGTGGCGATAACATTATTTATACAAACGCTATTATGATGTGGAAAGAAAATGCACTTGCTTGTGGTGGATGGGACGAAACCTTTAAGCGGCATCAGGAAGCAGCTTTTCTTCTTCGTTATTTTAGAAGCGGCGAGGAAATCGGGGTCATCAGTAAATCCTTAGTAGGAATTGATATAAGCGATCGGTCTAATATGGCAGCAAATTCAGATATCAATCAACAGCACGTAGAGCATTATTTAGCATCATATTCTGATATTATAGAAGCATGCGAAGTTCAGAGAAAAGGTGCCAAACGCGATATTTTGTCGCACAGATATAGAGGGGTTTTATTGGCTCATATTAAGTCAAAGAACTACAAGAGTGCAGCAAGGGTTTATTTTAATATGCTAAAAAAGATGCCGATTAAATTTAATACCGATATTATTAGATATGCTTTAAAAAGGGTACACCATGGATAAAAACAAAACAAAAAAAACAGGAAATTGCGAAAGAACATTGGCAACATATATGGTGCTGTTTGCTGCGCTTAAGCCTATTACTACGTCTTTGCCTCAGCATTCGACACTCATTCTTGCAGCTTGCGCGATAATGCTCGTGCTGTTTGTGCTTTTTAGTAGTAAAACGTTGAGCTTTAGTATGGGGTTTGTGTCAATTGTTTTTTGTGTTTTTATGTTTTTATTGGCAGATGTTTTATTTCGCCCCAATTCTTCTCAGAGCGAGTTGCTATACAACTTTCTTATTTACGGAGTATTGCCTTTGTTTTTACTTTCAAAAGTTGAGGATGTAAAACAATTGGCATATGCCTATGCATGGTTGACTGTAATTATTGGCATTGTTTATCTGGTGGATCCGCTTAATTCATATAAGTGGAGCAGCAATTATATGACCTTTGGGTTTTCTGCTATGTTACCTGCAGTATGCGGCTGCCTTATTATGATACATATGTTTGAAAAAAAGAAATTCTGGTGTCCCATGCTTATTTTCGCGCTTGCATCGTTGATATTTGCAAACAAGGGCGTGTTTTTATCAGAAATTGCTATGATAGCAACAGCGTATATTTTGTTCACAAAAAATTCTACAAAGCGATTTTTGATTATTGTTGCTTTATTGATCGCTATGTTTTATATTTATCCGATATTATCAGCAATACTGGATTTTGCAGCTGCAATAGCTGATTCCTTGTCGATTGATAGCTATGCGTTGGACACCTTTTCCGTAATTCTTAAAAATACTAATTCAAACAGTGTGTATGATTCAAGGTTGGATATATGGAAAATTGCTTTTGATCTTTTTTCTGAAAATCCATTTCTTGGTCATGGCGCAGGATTTTTTGATTCCCATTATAACGGATATACGCACAATGTTTTTTTGGACGTTATGGTTGCTTATGGAAGTGTCGGCTTAGTTTTTCTGGGGATTATTATTGTCGCAAGCGTAAGTAAGATCCGAAGAATGTCGGATCGACATCTTTCTGTTTTTGCAGCATTATTGTTTATGTCATGGTTATTTCCGTTGCAGGTAAGCTCTTATTTTTGGAGCACGTTGACTTTCTGGCTGTACTGGGGAATTTGTTTTTTTGATTTTAAACATACTGAGAAAAATGTTTTGTCAGATTAGAGGTTTTGATATGAATATCTTGATTCAAAGCTATAACACGTGTATACAGAACAAAGCCGGTGGCGTGCAACACCGAATTAGAAAAACCGTTTCAGCCTTGAAGAAAAAAGGGATTGCTGTAGAATACTTCAACCAATTTCAGTCGTTGGTGGATTCGTGCGATATTTTGCATGTATTCGGGTATACTTGTGAAAATTTAGGATTGATTAGATGTGCTAAAGCATATGGGAAAAAGGTTGTTGTGTCTCCTGTTGCTCCTCTTATAAATGGCTGGAAGATTGATTTATATCGAATGCTGAGTCGATTCCCCATACCAACAACGTATAAGGTTATTATTCAATCTATTCAATCGGCTGATTTGCTTATTGCAGAAACAAAAAAAGAAGCTGAGTTTTTGAAAAAACATTATAGGGTGTCTGCAGAAAAAATCAAGATAATTCCCAATGGAGCCGAAGAGAATTTTTCAGCAGATGATTCAATATATGACACAATAGGAAAAAAGTGCAAATATATACTACATGTAGGAAGATTTGACAAAAACAAAAACCAGTTGAATATTATTAAGGCTCTTAAAGATACAGACATTGATGTTGTTTTTATCGGAGGAGCATCACATATGGATATGAAGTATTTTGATCGCTGCAAAAAAGAAGCGGCTGGATGCACGAATTTCCATTTTCTCGGTTGGCTTGATGCAGATTCCGAACTTCTGAAATCGGCCTATGCTAACGCTGACACTTTTGTTATGCCATCATATTATGAAACCTTTGGATTGGTGATTTTAGAAGCAGGAATTGCAGGGGCAAAGCTTGTCTTATCAAAAACTCTTCCAATTCTTGATTATGATGCGTTCAAAGATTGCAAGACCTTCAATCCGGCAAGCATAACGGAACTGCACGACTGCATTATGAAGATTTTTGATCAGCCTAAAAGTGTTGATTTAGCAAATCAGATAAAGCAAGATTTTTCTTGGGATGTTGTGGCCCAAAAGCATATCGAATGTTATGAGGAATTGTTGGGATGAAAAAATTTCTTTTATTCTTTTACAGAATATATAAAAGGGCGAAATTTAATATACAATGGCGAATAGATATAAAAGAAGAAGGATGGAAGATTAAAAAAGAAGATGTATCAATAAGTGAGCTTCCGAAAGGGAAGAAGTTAGTACTTATTCCGCATTCCGATGACGAATGGATAGGGTGCAGTAGCTTATTAAAGCGCGACGATGATGTGATTCTGTGTAATATGGATATGGACGGAAATGATGATGAGAGCACACATAGGCGCAGATTTGATGAAATGAGAACAGTCGCTGACACATATAAAAGAAAATTAATAACTTCCGGTGGCGATAAAGTTATTTTTGTGAAAAAAGTGCTTGCAGAGGAAAAACCGGAGTTTGTTATGCTTCCGTTTTTTGTTGATTGGCATGAGGAGCATATCGCCGTTATGGATATTCTCGAAAAGGCACTTTCGGGTATTGAAATAAATCATAAGCTGAAAATAGCCATGTATCAGGTTTCGTTGCCAATTTTAATTCCGCATGTAACACACTGCGTTAAGATGGATAAAAAAGAACTAACGCAAAAGTGGAAGCTTTTTAAGAAGTATTATGAAAGTCAAAAGAAAATAATTCCGATAGGCAGATATAAAGCCAATGAGCGGATTAATGGCGCATATGCAAATTCGTATGCCTGTGAGGTGTTTTCTGTTGTTGATGTTAAGAAGTGGCTTGAAATCCGTGATGATTTCAACCTCAGTGCAGAAGAAAAAAAAGAACTGCAAAAAAATCTGCAATTCGTATCAAAAATGAGGATGTTGTTAAAAAAATATATACTAATTGCAAATTACCGGGGTGAGCAATGATGAAAGTTGCAATTGTTCCGCTAAAATATGACGAATTTAATTACGGAGGCGTTCTGCAGTTTTATGCACTGCAAAAAACGCTTAGAAAACTTGGCTTTGATATTGAGATATTGAAAGTCAATGATGAAACGAAGGTTTGCCTACCGGCAGAGAGTAAAGCAATATCAATATCGCTCAAACGTAAAGTGCTTAAAGTTATTTCGCCTATTTTAAGGTTTTGCAAGGTCAGAAAGATAGAACGGTATGTGAAAGATAGAAAAGTCAAAGTAGAAAAATTTAAAAACAAATATTACAGCAGAACAGTTGATGAATCAGAAACGGATATAAGTGAATACACGGCGGTAGTTTGCGGGAGTGATCAGATCTGGAATCCTAAATTCGCACGAAAAAGGTCCTTTTTGGGGTTTGTTCCAAAGGGAGTAAATAAAGTTATTTATGCAGCGAGCTTGGGCTGTGAAAATATGACAGAGGATCAGAAAGTTGTATTTAAGCCGCTTGTTGAGAAGATAGACTTCGTTTCCGTTCGTGAATTTTCGGCAAAACTATTACTTGAGTCTTTTGTTGATAGAAATGATATAGAAGTAGTTTTGGATCCTACATTATTGCTCAAGGATGTTGAATGGAATGAAATTACAAAGCCGGTTGAGCATAGTAATTATGTCCTTACCTATTTCTTGGGAGAATATGGTGATTTTGCTAAACGTGTAAAAGATTTTGCTGAATCAAACAATCTGAAAATTATCAACATTCCATATGCATCGGGAGAACGGATTGATTCGATGAATTTTGGCAACGTAAAGATTTATGATGCATCTCCTCAAGAATTTATAAGTTTGATAAAGAATGCAACAGTTGTTTTTACAGACTCCTTTCATGCATGTGTGTTTTCTTCGCTATTTAAAAGAAAATTTTACATTTTTAAGAGGAAAAACGGCGAAGAAATGATGGGAAGAATTGAAACGCTAATCAAAAATTTCAATCTGCCCAATAGGATTATTGACATTACATCAGAAATATCATTGGATCAAGAAATTGATTACTCTGGGTTTGAACAGCTTCAAGATGAGTTGATACGAAAATCTATTAATTTTTTAAATATGAGTGTTTCAAATGATAAAAAATGATTCCGTACAATTGAAAATAGGCACACTGCTTTCATACGCGCAAATGGGATTGAGCGTTATTATAGGATTAATATATACTCCGGTAATGATTCGCTTGCTTGGTAAGAGTGAGTATGGTCTCTATAATACTGTTTCATCCACTATTTCCATGATGTCAGTTTTGAGTCTGGGATTTAACAGTAGCTATATCCGATTTTATTCAAAGTATAAGGCGGAAGGCGATAGTAAGAAGTTAAATAAATTGAACGGACTTTTTCTGCTCATATTTCTTGTTATTGGAAGCATTGCTTTTCTTTGCGGGATGTTCCTTTCTCAAAATCTACATATTGTATTCGATTCGGGTTTGACTCATGCTGAATATAAAACGGCTAAAATACTTATGTATATTTTAACAATTAACTTGGCCGTATCATTTCCAATGCTTGCATTTTCGAGCATTATAAGTGCTCATGAAAAATATATAATTCTTAAATTGATTGGAATTTTAAAGACAGTGGGCGGCCCGCTTGTTACATTGCCGCTTTTGCTTATGGGTTATCGCTCTATAGCAATGGTTTCTGTAACTGTCTCATTGTCGCTTATTGCGGATGTTATATACTTGGTTTATGTTTTGGTTATTTTAAAGTGTAAGTTCTCTTTTGGTAAAGTTGATGAGGGACTTGCAAAAGAACTTTCTGCGTACACTCTTTTTATTGCGATAGAGCTTGTTGTAGATCAGATTAATTGGAACGTAGATAAAATTTTGTTAGCAAGATTCAGAGGGACAAATAGCGTTGCGATCTATTCTGTTGGTTATTCACTCTATTCTTATTATCAGCTTTGTTCTTCTTCAATTTCCGGGGTGTTTACACCAAGAATACATAAAATAGTAAATTCTACAATACATGATGGCAGACTACAAAGAGAAAAGCTGACTGAATTGTTTATAAAAGTGGGAAGAATTCAGTTCTTGGTCTTGGCTCTCCTGGCAAGCGGAATTATCTTCTTTGGAAAATCATTTATTGTTTCTATTTGGGCAGGCACCGGTTACGATGAAGCATATTACGTTGCATTGCTCCTGATACTTCCGGCCTCCATTGCTTTGGTTCAAAATCTTGGAATCGAGATACAACGAGCCAAAAACATTCATCATTTCCGCAGCATAGTGTATGCATTTATGGCGATGATCAATGTAGTTGTTTCATATATACTTTGCCAGAAATATGGAGCCACAGGAAGTGCTTTCGGTACAGCTGTATCTCTTATTTTGGCGAACGGATTAGTTATGAACATATTTTATCACAAGCGATGCAATATTGATATAATACTGTTCTGGAAGAATATTTTGCGGATACTCGTGGGCTTTTTGCCCTGTTTTGCTGTTGGATGGCTTCTGCGTGAATTTATAACTATTAGCAATATTGGTGATTTTGCTGTTTGCGTTTTGATATATACTTTGATTTATTTTATATCAGCATGGTTGCTTTGTATGAATGATTTTGAAAAACGATTGATATCCGCACCAATAAAAAAGTTTTTCATAGACGGAGAAGATAAAAAATGATAGCAATAAAAAACAAACAAGATTGTTGCGGTTGTGAAGCGTGCTATAATGCCTGTCCGGAAAATTGCATAAGAATGGAATTTGATGAGGAAGGTTTTAAATTTCCGCAAGTTGATTCCGATAAATGTATCAACTGCAAGAAGTGCATAAATGTTTGTCCGATTATCAATAAAAAAGCGATTGTCAATGAAATTAAGGAAGGATATGCGGCAATCAATAAATATGACAATATCAGATTGCAAAGCTCATCCGGAGGGGTTTTTTCAGCGTTGGCAACACATATGTTAGAGGACGGCGGAGTTGTTGTCGGATGCGCCATGACAGAGGATTGTAAAAAAGCGCAACATATAGTTGTAGAAGATCCGGATGATTTAATCAAACTTTACGGATCAAAGTATATACAAAGTGAAATTAACAAAATTTATTTAGATGTTAAGCTTCGTTTAGAAAGAAATCAGAAAGTTTTATTTTCCGGAACACCTTGTCAAGTTGAGGGCTTGAAAAGCTTTTTAGGGAAAAGATACGACAATCTGATTTGCATCGATTTGATTTGCCATGGAGTCCCATCGCCATTATTATGGAAATCCAATGCAGAACATATTGAGAAAAAGAAACATTTGAAATTAACTGCTGTGAATTTCCGGTGCAAAAAGTATGGTGGACATTCAGAATATGGCGTATCTTATGGAAAAAACAGAAAAATGTATTATCAACCGAAAGAGGTAGATTCATATTTTCAGTTTTTTCTTAAAGATATTAGTCTGAGAAAGTCTTGTTATGATTGTCGTTTTAAAGGAATTGAGAGAGTTTCTGATATAACATTGGGTGACTTTTGGGGAATAGAAGATTATGCCCCAGACCTGAATGACGGAAAAGGGAGCTCTATTGTTGTTATACATAGCAAAAAAGGTAAAGCTACATTTGAAGCAATCATCTCATCTTTAGATGTTGAACAAGTTGATGTTGATGTCGTATTTGCGAACCACAATAAGGCGATGTGTGAATCATCAAGGATGCCAAATGAACGGTCAGATTTTTGGAAGGATTATCAAAAACGCGCATATAAACAATTAAGAAAAAAGTACGCGCATGTTTCCATGAAAACCAGATTAAAGATTATATTAAAAAGAATCGGACTGCTCGATAATATAAGGCAACGAAGAAAGTCGCGGGGATGACCTCTAATGATTTTGGCACGCTATACTATTCAAGATAAGAGGAGTGCATAATATGAGTCGCAAACATGCATATTTAATAGAAGCTCATAAGGATGATTACACGTTTCGTTCTTTGCTGAGAATGCTCGATTATGAATTTAATGACATATTTATTCATATGGACAAGAAGAATGTGTCTTTTTCTTTGGAAGAAGTGTCGGGTTTGGTTGAAAAAAGCCGCATATACTTTACTGAACGGACAAGCGTTGTTTGGGGCGGATACAGCCAGATTAATGCAGAATTGTTGTTGTTGAAGAAAGCAACGGAAACAGATTGTTATGCATATTATCATTTGCTTTCGGGGGAAGATCTGCCGATAAAAAAACAATCGTATATACATGATTTTTTTGCAAAACACAGCGGAACAGAGTTTGTGAGATTTGAGAAAGAAATATTTGAATGTTCAAACAGAGTGAGATACTATTATTGGTTACAGGAAAAAACAGGACGTAAAAGCAATTTTTGGTCTAAGGCTATAAAGTGCATTCAAATAGTATTGAGAGTTAATCGAAATAGAAAAGTTATTTTTCAAAAAGGGGCAAATTGGTTTAGCATAACCGATAATCTTGCAAGATATGTCGTGGCAAAGGAACCTTGGATAAAGCGAGTATTTCATGATACAGTGTGTTGTGATGAAGTTTTTCTTCAAACATTAATTATCAATTCGGAATACAAGAATAATTTGACAAAAGATGTCTTCGATGATTCCAATGAAATGTTTATGAGATTAATAGATTGGCAAAGAGGCAAACCATATATATTTAAGCTATGTGATTTGAACGAAATAAAAGAATCGCCGATGTTGTTTGCAAGAAAATTCTCTAGCGAGGTTGATGTGGATATTATTGATAGCGTCGTTAAGTTGTATGCAGAATAAATTAAATGAAAAGGTTGATTGGAATTGGAAAAAAGGATAATAGATGCCATTTTCTCGTTAATCCGATCCGCTATAACAGGAGAGCTTTTACCAGAAAGAGAAAATAGCTCTTTGGAGTTAATGCGGTTTATTGATAAAATATATATGCTTGCGAGCAAACATGATCTTCTGCCAATTATTTCGTTTGCTTTGTACAAAAATGGTTTGCTCGATAAAGACTCGGAAACAGGGCGGAAGTTTATAGATGCACAGATGCTGGCGGTTTATCGCTTTGAGAATATGCGAGTTGAATTCGAAAGGCTTTGTGAAACATTTGAAAAGCATAAAATTCAATTTCTTCCACTTAAAGGTTCTGTGCTTCGAGAATACTATCCTGAACCATGGATGCGAACAAGCTGTGATATGGATGTTCTTGTTAAACCTTTGGATTTGGATAAGGCAATTGAGGTTTTGGAAAAAGAAAATGGCTGCGTTTTTGTTTCAAAAACACCACACGATGTAACACTACATTCCGAAACAGGAGTTTGCATAGAACTGCATTTTGAACTTATCGAAAACGGCAGAGTTGCAAAATCCACAAAGTTGTTGTCTGAAATTTGGGAAAATGCAGAGCCTATAGAATCGGGGAAATTCCATATGAAGATGTCAAGCGAGATGTTTATGTTTTATCACGTCGCTCATATGGCAAAACACTTTCTGACAGGGGGATGCGGAATACGCCCATTTGTTGATTTATGGATATTAAAAAAGACTTTTGCTTTGGACTATGAAAAATTAAATCAAATGATGAAAGATTGCGGTCTGGTAGAGTTTAATTTCAAATGCAATGAATTGTGTGATGTTTGGTTTGGTGCAAAGGAACATTCCGAACTTACCCGAAAAATGCAGGACTATATTCTTCATGCAGGAGTGTATGGCTCTTTCGAGAATAGAATTACAGTTGAAAAGTCCAAAGGAGAATTCAAGCAAAAGCGATTTTTGCAAGTTATGTTTTTGCCTTATTGTAATTTATGTGAGATATATCCGATTTTAAAAAAAATCCCAATTCTTTTTCCGTTTTATCAAGTTGTGCGATGGTTCAGATTTTTCAATAAGAAAAAAAGAAACAAGCTTATTACAATTGTAAGTTTGCCAAAACAAGTATCTGAAGAAAAAATCCAATCTGTTTCTGAGTTGCTTTTGGAATTGGGACTCACGGATGAAAGTACAATTTAATTTATGCTACAAATGCAAGACAACAAAAAATAGAACGAGGATATCTTACCAAAAGTGAGGTATCCTCGTTTTGAAAAATAATATAGGATAAAGAAGTGAAAACGAAATTGTTTTACAAAAGTGCAAGCGTCCAGTTGGGTTTTGTTGCAATAAGCTCTGTCCATTCAGTATCCGTAAAGGCTGCTTCCTTTGCAGATTTTTTGAATGTTATGGTCTGGCCTGTTGCGGAGTCTGAAAGCGCGTTGACAATGCTTGTTATGCTTTCCTTTGAAAGCGTAAGCCATTCAAAACTGATTGAGTGGTTTATAACTCCTCTTTGGAAATCGCTATAAAACCGCTCTTGGGTTTCTTGCATTCCCCAACTCTTGTTATATGTTACCTCAATATGCACACCTTCGGTATCAGTGAATATGTTCATATATGGAGAAGTGCTTATCATTCCATCAACCGTTCCGTCCGCATTTGGTGTCAAGGCTTGTTCTTGAACGTATGCCTCGTATTTAGTTGCGGTTGAACCGACCTCAAGCTGTGCGTATTCGAAAGCGACAGTATCTGCTGCGCCACTTGTATTATGCAGCGATATCCGAATCTCGTTGCAATTGTCAGGTGTGGTAAATTCCCAAGTCTTTAGCCCTGATCTTGATTCTCGTTTAATAGCACCATCAGCATTGAAGTACCATATAGTATATATGATTAAATTTGTTGATAAGGTATATGTAGTCAGGGGATTAACTTTGATTGGAGATATGCGTATATATCCTGCGTTAGATGTTGCAACCGAACCACCTGCGTCGTAGTAATATCCGCTTTTCACATTTTCTGGTGAATTATCAATCAAGTTCTTACCGGTTCTTGTAATTTGCACGCCTGTTAAGTCCGCTACTCCGCTGATTTTGCACTCAACCTTATGCGGAATTTCACTGACATCATCTAAAGAGATATAATTTCCGGACACTGTTGTAGGAAGAAGTTTGCTTTCATCGACCATTGAGTTTTTTCCGGCGGCGTAGACCTTGGGTGGTTTTGCGGCGATTGCTTCGTTGTTTTCACCAATCTCTATGCATTTTTCAGCCAGTGTCATTATGATTCACCCCCTATCAGTGCGTTCTGAATTGCAAGTATGCTCTCTTGGCTTGCTATAATACTGTCTAAAGCAGCTTCGATATCGCCGAGAACGGTGTTTAATTCCTCGGTTGTCACAAACCCGCTCACATCGGGAATTTTTGCCTCAACCCCGTTTATCGCGTTGTCAACGTATGTTTTTGACGCCATACCCAACTTGGCGTTTGCGAAATCTACGGCACATTCAAGGTTTGAGGGAACTATCGGCTTGTAGTCACTCGCGAAGTTTTTTATCTCCGTAGTGGTCGCCTTTACTATTGCGGGCGTATATGTAGTGCCCGCAGAGCTCCAAGAGCTTGTCATTCTTATGCCTTTAGTCGCAGCAAAATCTGACTTCTTTACATAGCTTTCAAGCTTCTCATCCATACTGCTTTCTGCTTCTTCAAGCACGGTGGTGATTGTCTCCGCTTTGTCCTCTTCCGTCCAGTAGTCCACGCCGCGCTGCGGAGTATAGCCGTCTGCGCCGGTGTTTCCTTTATCCCCCTTGTCTCCTTTTTCGCCTGTATCGCCTTTGTCTCCCTTGTCTCCTTTTTCGCCGACATCTCCCTTCACGCCTTGAATACCTTGCGGTCCGGTGTCTCCTTTGTCACCTTTCTCACCCCGGTCGCCTTTTTCTCCCTTCTCACCGTTGCGGACTTCAAAGGCGGCACTTTCGCCGTTGGTCAGCGTTACGGTAAAGACGTTTATTCCGCCGCTCTCCGTTGAAGTCTCGGTCTGCGTCATATCGGAAATTACAACCTTGTCGATAATATCATCCACCCAATCGGGGCGGGCAATGCCCGGCTCGGTCTCGGTGGCTTGCATTGATTTTTCAACTTCAACTTTAAAAGTTGCGGATTTTCCAATAATTTCTCCGTAGTATATGCGAATCTCAATTTGTCCTCTACCGGGAATTTCAAGGTCATAGGCGTTTGGCGTCCATATAACGCAACTATCTTCACAAGTTATTTCAACCGGATAAGTTAGTCCGTCGGGGCGGGAATAAATAATTCTGTATTCCGCATTCTCTTCTACCTCTCCGGATACGTGAATTTGCAGAGACCTGAATCTGTTTTCACCGGCTCTGCCGATTTTTATAAATGCAGACTTTTCGTCAATATTTAACGTTTTGATTCTGTCCATATTTTACATTACCTCCTGTCCCTGCATTATCGGCGCTTGCGCCCCCGCCGTCTCCTGCATCTTTGCCGCTTCCTTTATCTGCTTCACTATCTTTGCCTTGTTCCTAATGAACTTATCCGGAATGGATTCCAGATATGTAACCGCGTCCGGAATAATTCCCTTTGCAAGAAGGTTGTCCGCTGTCTGAATCTGCGTAAGCTCGCTCCAATATGAACTCTGCCCTATCTCAACCTTCATGTTGTAGTTTGCATCGCTGAGTGTTGAAAAATCGAATAACCCTTCAAATGCGTTTCCGTCACATGTTACGTTTATCGGCCGCAGTCCGTAGTCCTCGCGGATGATGTCTATCATTATCCGGATAGCTTCTTCCGTAAAGCGGTAGTATTCAAGCTTCTGAATTTCAAGCGGCATTGCCGCGGCGTTCTGCGTAGCGATAATCGCCTCGGCGTTGTCCGGCTTTACATTCCCGAGCGCCGCATCGTTTGCGCCCATGTACTCTGCCGTGTGCTGCATCAGCCCGTTTATAAGGTTTGTCACCTGCGGGCTCATGCTCGCGCCGCCCTGTGCTGATGCAACTGCATCATTCGGATTTCCTACAACGCCTATCGCCTGTCCTACCTTGTTGCTCCATTTCGCAATCTTCGTCGCGTCGTATACCGTCTTCGGAAGCGCATTCATTTTCGTCCAGTGGATTGTCATTGCATACAGCTGATTTATGCATATCTGATTCGGAATCACTTGCAAAACCGCGCTCATGCCGTGGTAAGAGTTTTTAATTTCCTCCCACACCAGATTTGCAATGGGATACCTCTCATATCCCGTGTCCCACTCATCGCGGATAATAATGTCCTTTGTAATCTTCATCGCGTGAACCGTTCCCTGTTCCTTCCAGAGCTTTGTTATAACCGTGCAGAGGTCGCTTGTCCCGCTCTGCTTGTAGGTGTATGTGTCCGAATCATCGTCTGCGTGGATCTGCGAAATAACGTCCTCTCCCAGTCCGTTCCGTTTCGCTTCCTCGCGCACGTCGGAGAGCATGCACGGTGTCGCAATTATTATATACGGCTGTTTCTGAACCTCGTATTTGTACGGATTGCCGAATATAACGCTTGTGTTGTCAAGCACCTCGGAAACAATTCCGCCTTCCGCGCCGTTTCCTGCGTCTATGCTGCCATCGAAGTAAAAGTACATATACGCATCACCGTCAACAGCCGCATTTCGGACAATTTTTCGCGCCTGCGCCTTTATGTTACAGCGCTCAATCGTCTTGTCCACCTCGGTCTCGATTACCCGCGCATCCAGTTCTTCGCGGATTATCTCTGTTGGCTCTCCGCTCTGCATTCCACCCTCAAGCCTTCCCCTTGAGGGGAAGGTGTCGCCGTATGGCGACGGATGAGGTGTCACAAACTCCTTTGTCTTCTTATACGGTTCAAGAAGTATTCCCACGTCATCAGACACGAGCATCGCTATAAAATAGCTCACAACGCGCTTGGTAACGTTCAGAACCGGCTTCGGCAGGTCAGGGGCGTTAAGCCCCTCCCATTGCTTGCCGATATAGAAGTTCTCACACTTCTTAACGTTCTCATAAAGGTCAATAGACTTGTTATACGTCTTGCCCTTCTCAAACTCTGCCCAAATCTCCACCGCCGTCTTTTTGATGTTCATAATAAAAACTCCCTTCTTTGTTTTTCTTCTCTTGTCATCCTGAGCGTAGGGCGAACGCCCGCAGTCGAACCTCAGGCGCGCGCAAGCGCGGGATCTCATCACTCTGCATCATTGTACAAATTATAAATTCTCCGCGCAACGCTCCGCTTGTATCCAAGCTTTTTAATCGCCTCTATTTTTTCATCCTTGGTGCTGTTCTTCGATATCGCATCAGCAATCTTCTCAAACTCGGCATATGAGATGCCAAAGCGGTCTGAAATTTTCTCAAAGCGCCGTTCCGCCTTGCCGAAGTATTCGTCATAATACTTCGCCCACGTTGTCTTTCCGCGCTTTACCTTTTCCTGCGCCTTTTTGTAAACATCAGAGCCGCCGTTTGCACGTATCGCATATTCCTCGCCGTACATAGCGCGGTTTGCTTCCCGGTACGCGTATTCAAGCTTTTTCTCCTCATCCTCGCCCGGATACTTCTTGAGATACTTTTCCACGCTCTCACGGTACTTGTCGAGGTTTTCCAGAATCGTCTTCTGATACGCCGTTCTCTCCGCACTCGCCGCTCTGACTGCAGCCTGCCTTTCCTTGCTCGTGAGGTTTTTATCAACCTCCGCTTCACGCACCTTCGAGCTATATTCACCTACCATATTGCGTTCCCGATTAAGGTGCTTATACACAACCTTATCCGCAAGCGTGCCTTTCTCAGAGTTCTTTTTCTGCGTTGCCGCATCAACTGCATCGTAAAACTCACCGCTTATCTTGTTTGAAAGCTTGCTGTCGGTCGTGAAGTTTGATGTGAGTATTCCTAAAAGCCCGTATCCGATTTTTCCGGCAACGCTGTCGCCCTTCTGTTCTTTCGGCGTTATCATCGGAAGAACGGTTCTTCCGATACCTCCCGTATACTGCTGAAGGATATAATTAAGCTTTTTCGGTGATACTCCGAGTGCTTTGCCTATCGCCTTTGAAACGTAGTCCGTTGAGTTGTCATATCTCTCTCCGGCAGGAAGCGACTGCAGGGTTTCGTTTTCAATGTCGGTACCGTACCATGTTCTGCCCTTGCTCTCGTCGTTGAGCAAATCAGCATCGAACCACGCCTTGAAAATGTTGTTGTTCAATGGATTCTCCGGAAGAATATTTTCCGAAATTCGTGAAAGCGCCTCGCCTGCATCAACCTTCTCACCTTTCATCACATCGCGCAGTCTGTCTGTTACAACGCCGAGCGCTGCCATAATGCGTCCTTTGGGAAGGCGGAGGAACTTCCCGTCACCCGCTCGGATTAAGAAGTAATTGTCTTTCGTTCTATCCGGGAGATTTTCATAATCCTCATCGTCTCCGTTAATCAGGTCATTAAGGAATCCCGCTCCGAGCCCGTATATCATACATTTAACGGCAAGCCCTATCCATTCCTTTCCGGTCTTACTTTCCGTGAAGGTTCTTACCACTTTCGCCGTTCCCTGAATTGCCGGATTCAGGAACGGGATATAGTATGCATTGAGGACCTTGCCCCACGTTCCGCTTTCACCGAAGTTTGTGGTGACATCAGCTGCCGCAAGAAGCGCATCTGCAATCGTGTCTGCATCGTTTATGTCGCCTTTCTCCACAACGCTCATAAACTCCGCAAGCCTCGGTGCCTGCTCAACCATCATATTTCCGAAAGCCAGCTTCTCTTTTATATTGAGCTTCCCGCTCTTCTCGGTAATTCCTTTTTCCTGCAGTTCTTCAAAACGCGAAGAATAAAGCCCGCCTGCAGCTTGGTAAAGCTCCCACATCTCGCCGCCCGTTGCTATTTCCTTGTATGCTCTTCCGTAGTTCTTCAAAAATGACCCGGCATTCCGGCTTTGAAAAATTCCGTCAAAGAGGTCTTTAAGTCCGTTTCTTGCGATAAATGTAACATCATACGTGGTTATAAGCTTCTTGTATATCTCATTCACCTTGCGCCACGCCTGCGCAGCTGCAGGCTGTTCCTTCGGCACACGTGAAAGAGTATCAAAGGCTTCATAAAGCTCCGGCGTAACCGTCAGTTCAATAAGCTTTCCGTCCTTGTGAAAGGTAACCGTATTGTCAAAAGCAGCCTCTTCTCCGAAACTGTCAATCTCTGTATCAACATCGCGCTCGCCTTCCTGAACATCCGTTATGTACTTTTCAAGAAGCTTTGAATTCTTGTCGAACAACTCGAAAACTTTGTTTGCAAAGATGTTTTTTTGTCCGCTTCTCACAACCTTCTTTGTCATTTCGGAGAGTGCCACATCCAGCGGAATAATCGGATCGTTCCCGCCTGTGGCTCTCCCGACTGTTTTTCCGATGTTTGTCTTTCCCTGTATCTGCTTCTGAATGCTTTCTGTGTTCCTGTATGTAGGCACATAATCCGGATACTTCTTTTTAAAATAATCCGCTTCCTCCTGAGTTATAAGCCCGCTGTCCACGCGATACTGCATAAGGTTGTCAAGATATGTCCGTATCTTCTTTTCATCCTCTGCAAAGCCGGGATTCTCGCGCAGAAGCTCTTCTGTCGCGTGTCTTGATTCGTCTGCATTGAGCGGAACATCGTCGCTGTCGAAGAATATAGGCTTATTCTTTGTGTTCTGTGCCTTGTTCAATCTGTCGCGCAGCTCTATATACTCTTTTGCACGGAAGCCTTTATCATCGTCCCACATACTTGCTTTCTGCAAAGCCGTCTCGCCCATGGCGGCGATGCCCGGATTGTCTTTTATGAAAAGCTCAAGCTCTGCCTGCGCCTGCGCTTCCGCTTTTGTGTCCTTCAAACTCATTCGCGATACATTGTGCTTATGCAGAAGATAAAGCTGAAATTTACGGAAGTATTCATCTCCCTTTTCTTTTACAGGAGCGATTATCCCCTCAAGGCTCTCACCCACCTTCTGCCCCCGGATATTCGTTTGCTTATTCTGCAGCATATCCGAAACAATGTTCATAGAGCTTCTCGCTCGGTTCAGTGCCGGGTACAGATGCTTATCCTTCGTAGTTTTCGCTATCTTCCGGATTGTATCTGCGCTGTTCACCATTTTTCGTTTCAAAAAGCTTACGCTTTCCTCCACTTTTTCTTTTCCGGATTTCTTGTCGGTTCCCGGTGCTTTCATAAGCGCCTTTTCCGCATCGGCAACGCGCTTTTTTTGTATAACCTGCGCTCTATCCTCAAGGTCATTGAAATATGTATCAAGTCCTGTTTCCTCAATGTATGAACTTTGGCTTCCTTCCTCAGTGGTGTCGCTCGGCTTCTGATTTTCCTTTTTGGAAATAACCACTTCCGTGTCACGCGCATCAAACCCAGTGTCATTCTGAGGCTCTGCCGAAGAATCTGCTTTCCCATAATCCGGAGAAAGCAAATCCTCTGTTTTTAACGAAAAATTTATATCGGGGTCAGATGTCGGATTCCCATTATCAATATTTTTTACCTGATTGGGTGAAAGAGCAATATAAGCATCTGTGGTCCTCCCAAAGCTTCCCGAATCAGAGGCAAGAATAATCCCATCATAGCCGGCCCTTTTCATTGCTTCAGTGATTTTGGTTTTTGCCTTCAACGAAAGCTCTGCATCCTTTCTCCCCCATTCTTCGATAAGTTGGTCTTCCATATCGTAAAGCTCTTTAAAACCTGCATCATCATATACCGCCGCTCGGCTTGCTTCAGGGTTGTTTTTTCTCCATTCAACAAGATATTGAGCAAGGTCTTTATCTGCTTTATCATGTTTTCCCTTATAGTCTATATTTAACTCCTTTAATTCACTTTCTATATGTGCAAATTCGGGTGAAATTTCACGAAGCTTCTTTGATAAATCGTCTCTTGATTCAGCATACAGTGGGTTTGTTATATTTGCATATAACATCATTTGCTTTTTCCCTTGTAATCCTATGTCAGCATCAGATGTTTTCATAAATATCCCGAAAGGTGTTTGGTTGTCGCTTGTACCTGCTCCTTCTTTCTTGACATCAAATACCGTAAAATCATCCCCTGTCTGATGATACATCACGAGCAGGTTTCCGTCTTCATCTCTCGCCTTTGAATCTTTGAAGTATTCCGCCTGTTCTTGTGTTAACTCACGGCCACTGCTGTCGGTCTTGTTCTTCTGGGAAAATTCACTATTGCTTTTTTCCGGAGTTTGTGGTATATTATTATCAGAGGAAGGAACATCCTCTGAATTATCGCGCAGGAAAGTAGACTTCGGATTTTCTCCGTATGAGCTACAGATGTCCTGCGTGATATTTTTTATTCGAGTTACATCTATTAATCGGTCTCCCTTGGCATTCGGCAGGATATTTATTCTTCCTTCGAAGTACTCATCCCCGACTTTAAATATAGTGTCAAAATACTTAAAATCGCCTGTCGCCTTCGGGTGAATATGTCCATCCGCGCCGTCCGGTGCTGTTCTGAAATTATCCCCCGCATCAATGAGATTATCAAGCTCCGTAGATGCCCGCATTTTTGCATTCTGTTCTGGCGCATCTAACTTTTTGCTCGGATGTCCGTATTCTGTTGCGCTCCGTCCGTTTACGAAAACCTTATTGTCACGTCCTACAACCTTGCCGGCAAACCTCTCTTTTATTATCCTTGTTGCCATTTTCCCTTTTTCGTTATCCGTCAACCCGTCAAATAAATTCTGGTCTGTTTCTACATCCACAAAGCGTTTTCCATCCTCAAAGCTTTTCAAAGAATACATTCTCACGCCGCCTGCAGATGTGCCGGCGGTATTTTTATTTCCGCTTGCAACTGCAGCTTCGGTGTCGGAAAGCATCTTCTCCCAGAGGTATGTCGCGCGCTCAAGCTCTTCCGTCTTCGCGCCGTATTTCTCCCGCGCTGCCGTGTCCGCTTTTGCCTTATCCCCGGAGAAGGTAGATTTTACTTTTGATATAAAATCCTTTATGCTGTCGATAAATCTCATTGCAGCGTTTCGGTTGTCCTGTGCCAGACGGTCAAACATCTTCACATCCTTCACAATGCGGCTTGTAAAGTCTGCTGCTATCTCGTCAAGTGCCTGTGCATCTGAAAACTCGGTCTGTGTGCCCTCGGAATATGCTGTCTTGTATCGGTTTATAAGCTCGCTCTTTTCCGTGTTACTGAGTCTTTCCGATGCGTTTACCGCAAGCTCAAGAAACGCGTTATATTCTGCCGGTGCCGTGCTCTTCATATGATGTGCCACCTCATGAGCGAGAACTACCTCAAGCGGATTTTTCGCATCCTGGGCAATTACTATCTCACCGTTTTTGTAATATCCATCGTGTGCGCCGTCTGCGTTTCCTGTCGGTGCTCCGATGGATATCTTCACACCCAGCCGTTTTCCCACTGCATCAAGCGCGCGAATCTGCTTGTTTGTTATCTTGTCGCTGTATTTAGTCGAGACAAACCCGCCGCCCGCTCTGTTGCGGTTTGTATTCGTGTTTATACCGGATATAGCCGAAGCTCCGCCGCCCATTGCGGCACCGGAAATCGCGCCTCCTGCTCCTGCAAGCAGAATGTTTTTTCCAAAATATTGAAAAAACGCTTCTTTTTCCGCCTCTGCACGGCTCATCCCGCTCGCTTCAAGCTCGGATATGTAGCTTCTGTATTCAGAGTTATCGCGCATCACGGCAATGTCAAGCGCGGTATTTGCAAGCTCGGAAACCATTTCTTCCGTTGCTTCCATTCCGGATTGCTTGAGGACTGACTTTATAGTTGTCTTTATTCCTGTTTTGCCTACGTCCTTTGCCGTTCTGAAAAGGTTGTCGAGAGGCATCTTCTCGGTAAGCGCTTCAATCGCACCCGCCGCCGTCGAAAGAAATAAAGCCTGTCCCGCCGTTCCCCCGCGTTCGAGAACATCAAGAGTTGTCTGTCCGGCAGTATCTGCGCCCATTGCAAGCATCGCACCTGTCGCGCCGAGAGGTGCCTTGCTCAAAAAGTTTGCCATCGAAAGCCCTGTTCCTGCAAGAAGGGATGCAAGTTCTCCCTTTGTCCCGCCGCCGGCAGCATCGTATGCGCGCTCTGTCACGCCCGCGCTCGTTTGCTTTGCCGCGTGTGCTCCGGAAAAAGCATCCGTGTTTGTGTCTGTCGGAACATATTCATCGCGGAAGATGTTCCCCACAGCATTCGCAGTATTGGCAACGTATGCCGCAGGTGTCGCAAAGCTTGCCATAACGTTCTTTACCGCACCCGTAACAGGCTTTTCATATGCCTCCTTATAGGTCTGCTTGTTCCGAGCTTCCTGCACGCGCTTGTTTAAAGTTGTTTTCAGAAGCTCATAGTATTCCTCAACCTTGTCATACTGCCCGGTTGATGCAAAGTATTGTATTGTTTTCTTCTCTGCATCGGTCATTGCCTCAACATGTGCGAGCGTCTCTGAGCTTTCTCCGAAGCGTTTGTCAATGCTCCGGTATTTCTCCCGCTCTTCAGGATTGTTTATAAGCGCACTTATCTCTTCTCCCGCGCCAAGCCTCCCTTGCCCTAAAGGGAGGGGGACCGCCGTATGGCGGTGGAGGGATTCTTCTCCTCCCTCACTTTGCATTTGCGATGCAGCCTCATTCTCAAGCGCACTCCGTTTTTCATACTGACGAAAATTATAAGTATCTTCGCGCACCTTCTGCGCTCGGTTCCGGTATAAATCAAGATATGCATTCGCCGCCTTGTCTGCAGAAACGGCAGGGCTCATATCCCCACGGATACGCGCTCTCGCAAATTCCTCGTCATATCTTCTCTGCGCTTCTTTCCTGACAGCCTCGGAATTAACCTGCTCCTTCGCCCAGGCTTCAACATCATCGGCACGGGTAAGCTCCCGCACCTTATCCATGTCGCCGGAGGCTTCCGCGCGCTTGATATTCCCCGCTCTTACCTCGGGAAGCTGTGAATACTGCGCGCTTCTGTTTTTCTCCCTGCGGTTTATATCCGCCTCTTTTTCCTCGGCCGTTTTCGGAGCAGGCGCATGAACAACAAACGAAGCCGCTTTCGGTATCTCAATAGCCGGCGGTAAAAATGTTTTTCGCGGATTTGCTCTTTCCATTTTCCTTCGCTCAACTATTCCCACACTCCCGTCTTGTTTTTGGCTTTGTTCCGCTCTTTCGAGCATCCTTCTTTTTTTTCTTTCTTCAACCAATCCCATCGTTACAACCTCGCTTTATAGTCCGTATTTGTCGATAATGGCGTCGAGCTCCTCGTCTGTAAGTGTTCCTTCTTCCAAGCTGTTAATGTATGCCGTTATTGCTTCTTTACTGGCCTTGCCTCTTCTGTACATTCCCCCGATAACATCAAGCACATGCTGATAAGTGACTGTTTTTGTGCCCTGCGCATCCAATGCCTCATCATACATATCAAGTAGTATTTCTTTTTCACTCTCTGAGAAGTTATTCCTTATCAGCCATTCCTGAACCGCCGCTTCGCTTCCCAGTGCGAGCATCGTATCTACATACGACTTCCCGCCCGAGCTCCCCGACGAACTATTCGATTTTTTTGAACCACCGCCCCCGCTACTGCTTCGGCTTGCCGTTCTCTGCGCATTCACTGCCGCTATAAGGGTATTAACGTCCGCCTGCGGAATACCGAGTACCTCAGATATAAACGAAGCGTTCTTTCCGTTCTCGATAAACGCAAGCGCAAGGTCCCATTTGTTCTGCTGTTCCGCCTGTTCCTTCTGTGCCTGCAGCTGCGTATCAAACTGACGTGTGTTTTCTGCCATCTGCTCGTCAAACTGGCGCGTGCTCTCTGCCTGTCCCATTGCCTGCATATCGCCGGAGAAAATGTTGTTCTGCAGCGCAATCTCCTGCTGCAGGATATTCTGTGCCCGTGCCTCAAGAATATTTGCAATCTCATATTGCCCTGTTGCCTTTGCCTGCGCTATCTGCACATCAAGCTCCTGAAGCTGTGCATTCATTGCGCGCACGTTCTCGCTAAGCTGTCCCGCATATGCCCCCGCAAGCTTCATTTGCGAGGTTTCGGCATACCCTGAGTTTGCAAGTCCTATTTTTGCACGCTGTTCCGCCGCGGCTCCGTAGGGATTAGATGCCGCAAGATATGCGTGATACGCTTCCCTGTTTGCGGTCTCCCGGTTCTGCTGTGCGATTCCTTTCTGTCGCTTAAGCTCTGCTATCGCCGCATCGGTGGAATATTGAATGCTCTTTTCCTGTGCGCCGCTTGCTGCCTTATACGCATTAAGCGCCGCCTGCGCCGCGCTCTGATACTGCGTCTTCGCCGTCTGATATGTCGGTATTCCCCCGTTTGATGTCAGTTTGAATGTTCCGCCTGCGGTATTAACTGTCGCGCCGATGGGGACGCGCGTAGTGCCCGCTTCGTCCGTATACGTCTTTCCGTCTATTATCCAGCCTTCGTGCTGGTCATTGTTTTTATCAAGCCACGTTGTCTTTGTCGCCATTGTGAAATCTCTCCTTTATTTTTTTATTTTTCCGTAGAAAAACCGTCTTATTATTCCGCCTATTCCAAAAGAATTATTCACCTTGTCATTGCGGCAGATTATCTGAATAGCTCCGTATTTTTTGATTCGCGTATTAAACGGAACAACGCAGTATCCTGTTGCATTGTCATCACTTCGTGCTCCTTTTCTTTCCGCAACGGTTTTATCCTTCTCGCGGTCGGTGCGGATAATCACGGTAACTGCCGCGTTCGGTTTTGACTTTAGCAACACTCCCGATCCTGTTTTCACAAGAGTCTTTTCCTGCATAAAGTTTCCGTCGTCGGCGAGGTTTGTCGTCCATTCTGCCACTATCGCCTCACCGTCGTCGGAATAAGCCTCTCCGCTTTCCTTATCAAGGTCGGTGTTGAACTTACAAAGCCTGCCGTCTTCCGTTCCGAAAAATAATTCTCCGTCATCCTCATACAAAGCCGTCGCCGGAATGTTCGTCCAGTAATACCACTCATATTCAAACGTGTTTGTGGCGTTCCTCGGATACTGCTTCTGCGCCGCGTCCGCAACGTATGCCCTGCCATCGACGCACAGAATCAGATATCCGTTCCACTCGCACATCAGCGCATTCTTCAGGTCCTCTTCCTCAAGCAGTCGCTTATTTACGCGCGTTGAGCGGATATTCAGCGCACGTTCGTTTGAAATATCCTGCATTCCTATGGCATAAACTCCGTTGCGCGTTAAGTAAAGCGGATCATCGAGAAACGTGCATATCGCCCTCTCGGCGATTGCTCCGAGTCCGGAGGTTCCGTGCTTTACCGGAAATATAACCTTACCGTCTGAAAGCGTTGAATACGAGCGCATATAAATCGTCGCATCATCTCCGTCGCTTTTCAGTATCGCCTGCTCGCTTCCTGTCCTCAGATATCCCATTATCCGGCTTGAGTCCATTCCTATCTCCGTATAATTTATATCCGGAACATATAACGGGTCGTTAACTCCCGAAGACCAGTCTACATTCGGGAAGTCCGGGTTCC
>SVLF01000114.1 GCA_015068085.1 Oscillospiraceae bacterium | reverse complement strand
ATATCCCCCGCCTCATGAACGGTATAGCCAAACTTTTCAAATTCTTTTTTCATGAAGGCATGCGTTTTCCATTCACGGTAGCCTACTTCCGGATTTTCCCATATATGTCGTTCTGCGGCAAGAATCTCGGCTTCGTAACTATCCACCGCATCAAACAAAACTTTATACATCAAGGGGCCCCCTTTTCATATACTTTTCAGTTTCATAGTAGCAAAGGAAAAAAAGATTGTAAATACAATAATCGGCGCTTTTTAAGAAAAGCGCCGATTATTTTGTATATTTTTCTTGTTTTTTATTGATTTTCATTTTGTTTGATGTACAATAGAACCAAGAGGTGAGTTTTTTGAACACATACTTACTAAATGAGCTTAAACCGAATATCAAAACTTTTCTCCACGGTACCGGCTGGGATTTCTCCCACGGGAAACACCCCCATCAATGCCCCGATTACGATACTTTTTTATACGTTGTTTTTGGAAAAGCCGTTTATAATTTCGGAGAATACAAAATTGCCGTACAAGAAGGCGATTTATTATTCCTCGCCTGCGGATGCCCATATGATCTTGAGGTACTGAGCGAGAAATGCGGAATAGTATATGCAAATT
This sequence comes from Oscillospiraceae bacterium, assembly GCA_015068085.1. Classification (GTDB taxonomy): domain Bacteria; phylum Bacillota; class Clostridia; order Oscillospirales; family JAAYXM01; genus SIG480. The sequence goes on along the minus strand of SVLF01000114.1, from coordinate 5,971 downwards.
TCATTTTTGATTTACCGGAGAAAGTTTCATTAAAATGTGAGGCTACCGTTCCTCCCGGCGGAAAAAATGTTGAATACTCTATACGAAAAATCATTACTGCATGGCGCATTAAAGCACCAACTATGCAAGCCGACTGTCTTTCTCTTCTTTATGCCGTTTATTCTGATTTTCTTAAAGCCAGTACTCCGGCATATTTGCCTTCTCAAAAACATCAACGAATTGAAAAAGCCAGAGAATACATAGATGCCCATATTACCAATCCCGACTTATCTGTCAAAGATGTTGCTAAAGCTTTTAAAATAAGTGAATCGCATTTCCGTTATTCATTCAAAGCCATGCATAATATGTCGCCTACGCAGTACATACAGCAAAAAAGAATTTGTCTTGCAAAAGCGCTTTTAAGAGAGACAAACGATTCGCTGACATCTATAGCAGAAGCTATCGGATACTCAAGTATTTACTATTTCTCTGAAGCCTTCAAAAAAGAAATCGAATGTTCTCCTAGCGAATACAGAAAACGTGTGCAAATCGGCAATGTGAAATGGTGACACCTGATAGTCGCCACTCTTTAGCAGAAAATGCGATATGTAAAAACGCCATCGAAATCCCAACGCAAAGATTGGGATTTCGATGGCGTTTAATTAAATTAATCTAAAACCACAACAGGCCAACAAGCCATGTCATCTGCAACGCAAAGAGTATCTGTAATTGCGGCGCCATCATCAACATTTATCAGTGAAGGTAACATTTTGAATGAAGAAGCATTTTCGAGCCCCACGTCCAATTTAGCTATAGCGAGCTCAAAAAGTGCGCCGATATCGTCGGAATTGCTGTTGTTTACCATGCCATGAAGCTTATATGCAGCATTTCCGGTTGAAACAACGGTTTCATTGCCACCATTACAGAATGTAACTGTATAGTCGCCTGTAAGGGTGATGTCTATTCTGTAATAAGCGTTGCTGTCTACCGCAATACAAACAGAAGCGTTATCGCCGGCGTTGAGAAGACTGTCAATTCTTGAAAGCAGGAAGTAAACGTTGTTATCGTCATGCGCAACCTGTACTGAAAGCTGTGCCTGAGATTCGCTGCCTACAAAAATCGCATCGGTATTATTTTCCCAATCACTGTTATTGCTATCAACATTGATTGCAGTCTTTTGAGCGTTAATTCGATGATTGAGATATGTGTGTGCAATTTCAATACCGTACTCATACGACGTTGTAGTCGTCCCGTCTGTACCCTCTGTAATTATCGTTTTTTTGAGCTGACCAACGGAGATGACCTCATGCGTGCCTACAAGTTCATTTGCCCCCCACATACCTGTAGCTTTCGGGAGTACGGCAATTTTCTTATCAGTAAAAGCGGAGCCATCGGGTGCTCCGATTTCATAAAGGAGCCCTCGGTCAGAATGCATCGTAAGATAAACCTCACCCGATGGGAAGGTTGCAAGATACGGTCCTGCTCCTACGAACAACTGACGAGTTGAGTCATTATCGGGACCGTCTTCCGTAAGCCCGAACGAATCCCAATCTCCGTTCTCCTTGCTTACTGCAGACGAGAACATATATCTATCATTGAGAGTTCTTACCTCTACTCCAAGAAGCGAACGACCGTTGTAAAGTCTTGTAACTGCAGGCATCTGACCGCCGAAGTAAGGAATAGGCAACGAAGACAGTACATTACCATCTGCTCCCTCTCCTCTTGTATAGCCTAAGAATTCATTATATACACGAGCAAAGAGATAATCGTTTGATTTAGCCGCTTCGATGCTTGGTGTCCATGTGTGACCGTTATCATTTGAAACTATCATGGAAACACCGGCAGAACGAACATTTACATCGTAGCCGTATTTGTTCATATACGGTGCAGGATTCGACCAATATACTTCTACCTGTCCGTCCTCACGCTGCCAAATGAAAGGCTCCCACAGTTGTCCCACTGTAATTTGTTCCGGTTCGGTCCATGTGACGGAATTGTCGTCATTTACAGTTCCGCGCATAAGCATAATACCTGACAAATCAGGGTAGTCACGGTAGCCCGCCGAAGGACGCAAAGCGAAAACTAAAAGGAGTTCTCCGTTATCAAGCACGCAGATATCGGGGTTTACTGCCACAAATTTATCATCAGTTTTGCCGGCGAGAGGTCCGTCTGTATATTCGGGAACCTTGCCGTAAGCTGCATCATTATTATATAAAATCTCCGGAGCATTCCATGTCAGGCTGTCTTCACTTGTTGTAAAGTAAATATGCTTTCCAAGTTCATAAATATGATACGCCATAACATAAAGGTCGTCTTTTACCTTTTTCACTCTCGGATAAAAAGCAAGACGGAAACGGTGATGGTATTCCTTTGTGAGGTCAACTGTTTCACGGTAGCTTGTTTCAACAGAAGCTGCATTAAAGTCGTCGTCTACATGGCTTCCGCTTTCACTTTTTGTGTTAAGCTCCTTTATAGATGCAGGCTGGCTGCCTGTGCTTGATTGAACCCCGATATGCGAGCCGATTAAAGCCGCATATATATCAGAGTCTTCTACGATAGGATATTCAATTGCTAAAGTTGCTGGCATGCCAATAAGTGCGTCCGCATCCGGGACATCAGTGATTCCGAGAGGCGCATAAGGGAAGGTAATGCTGTCCGTATCTGAGGTTGAAAAAGCAACAGTGCGTGCCTCAGTGTCTACCGCAACAACTGTAGCATTTACCGCAGTGCTTGCTACAGAAGCCTTTAATGTCCGAACGACACGCAAAAAAGGAACATCATCTCCTTTGTCGTTGAGAATGATCTTTAAATATGTCAATACATCATCCATCTCAACGCATCCGTCAAGATTTGCATCATAATACCCAAATTCTTCATTTGCTGCAGATATAGAAAAAACCAAAATCAAGCAGAATAACAAAGCGCAAAGAATTTTTTTCATAATCATCACCTCGAAAATAAATTTACAAAACTTATTTTTGTGTTAAAAACAAAGAAGCCGATAAACGAAGCAACAGAACCAGTAAATTTCAACACAAACAATAAGTATACACATATATGTTATCTCCTCACACAAATTTTGTCAAGGCAAAAAACACAATAAAAAACCAATTTCTCTTGTCTTTTTGTGCAGTTTGCTTCTCCGCGCTTCCAGGTACGTCGCTCTGCTCGGTAAATCTTGTAGCGCTAACTGCATCAAGAGACCGCTTGTTTTAGAGTACCACACACGCAAGAAAGCCTCTCATCACGAGAGGCTTTCTTGCTAATACAAATTATTTCGTCACTAGTTTCATAACACGGATTACATCAATAAGACTACACTTGCCGTCGCCGTTCAAATCTCCCTTTTCAACGGTTTTGTCGTTAACAATCGCACGTATAAGATCCAACGCATCTTTAAGCGTAGTACTGCCGTCGCCGTCAATATCGCCTAATTTTTCGCTATGTCCGCAGACGGTGCAAACCCAAAGACCGTTTTCAGTGTCAGCTTCAAGTTTGTGCTTACGGAGTGCGAGAATATCATTAACTGCATCCATTGCCGCTTTTACGGTTGCTTTGTCCGCAGTTTCTTCTACAAGGATATCACCAAGTGCAGAGTGTGCCGCATTCAGCTCGCCGATTTTGTCAGCGGGGAAACACAAAGGAAGATTGCCACCTATAACCGACTTGACTTCGGCATGATAATTAACAGCCTCATTATACCAAGCCTTTTGCAGACGAACCGCATCGGCTATCTGATACTTATCATCAGTTGCAAGCATCAAAACATAGTTTTCTGCATTGGCATCGAGGTTGAATCTGCCAAGCTCATACCACATACTGCCGTTCGTTTTCTGGTTGACTTCAACCGTCCACACATTATCACCGCTATGAATTTCTACCGGAGCGGCATCGGCGCGGGAATTCCCGGCTCTGTACCACATATAAACAACGTACTCACCGCTCTCGTCAACTTCAAACTCCCACTTTGCCGTAGCCGAGGCATCAGGGCCAAGGAAGGTATGATAGTCGCCATCGTAGCCCGAGCTATGTGTGCCGTAAGCCCACTCTGTGCCATCTTCACCGTTCGTCATCGAAAACGCGTCATCGCCGTTATCAACAACCACAGAACCGGGAGCAAACGTATCAAACGTTCTTGTGTCCTCGGATTCACTCGGGATTTCCACGATTTTAAGCGAGGAAATTGCAAACAAAGGCTTGCCGTCAAGTCCGCTGACATTCGGCATTATCATAAAGAAGGTGTTAAGGCTGTCATAGCTATCACTTGCCGCAAGCGTATCAAAGCTGATAAGCCATGTGTTCCAGCCTTTTTTGATAGTGCCCCAAAGATTGTCATAAGAGGTTAGCGCAGTTGTAGCTCTATAGTCTACACGCTCGTTTGTAGTATAACTGTTCGGATCCTTTTCGTTTGTAGCTGAATCCTCAAGTGTGGTATTACCAAAGAAAATACGGGCATTTGAGGTAAGCCTGTCTGAAGTCATATCCTCAGCACTCCAGAATATGATCTCAAAGGCAAGCTGATCAACCTTCTTAACCTTGTTGTAATCCACCTCAAAATGACGGCGAAGGACTTGCGTCTCTTTTTTAGACTGCGTAAGTGCAGCCTCTACCTGTGTTTTAGCAACCGCTTTTACACCGTCTATTTCAATAACTTCGATGTTTTCGCTTGTTCCCCCGTTGCGGAGACCGTCACCGCTCCACCAATTTTCATCAATCGGTATATCCGCTATAACGGTACGCGTGGGAAGTTCTTCGCCGCTCGCATATGCGTTATGATAGCTTATACCCGGATCTTCGCTCTCTGTAGTAAGCGACTCTATCGGAATAATTGCAAGCTCGCAGTTTTCCTTATGCTCGGCATACACTACATAGAGATGTCCGTCTTCTTCAACTGCATAAGGATATGCCCACTGCTTTGATGTAAAGAACTGCGGGTCAGTATCAAATCCACTGCGAACATAATAGTGCTTTACAAATCCGTATGAGCCGTCTGTATTGCCAACAGTAATGATTTGATTCTTTCGGCTGTTTATAGCGTATATCAGATAACGGCTGCCGGTTGAAAGTGTTCCACCATATGGTTTAGAGTTGCTTGCGGCAAAATCGGTATACTCAAGACTGCTCCAATTCTCTCCGTCTGTACTTTCGCTAACAGCAAATTTGCTGGAAGTTGTACGACAAAAGAGAACATATCTGTCGCCGTAATCAATAACAGTGCTTTCTCCCCAAAGTCCCATGCCGGAATCGTTGGGAATCATAATCATTTTCCAAGAAAGCGGATTGTCCTTATCTGCAATTGCAACCGCAGCCTGCTCTGTGCCGGTTTTACAGTCAAGACCTGCCATAAGCAAACGGTTTCCGCTTATTTCAATAGGCTCGCAAAGTGGCCAGAAGCCATCATTCAATACTACACCGAGATTTGTCCAACTGCGATCTGCAGGATTAAAGCGATACGCCTCCATAACAAGTCCGGGATAATGTATATCATCAGTCGGTCTGCCAAACGCCGCACGGGGCGCAAAGGCATAAAGCGTATCACCTGCATTATAAAACACACCGTGGCTGCGGCAATATTCTTCCTCAATAGGACCGATTACATATTCCTCGCTCCACGTTTTGCAGTTGTCATCGGAATATTTGCAGGCAAAGCGAGTGTTTGTATCATTTTCTCTTACAAGGCTCTGTCCGTAACCGCAAACCCAAAGATTACCGAATTTTACGATAGAAGCACCGAGCAAAAAGTGATATCCGTCTGCCTCGGCATTATGAACATCAATATACTCTATGCCTTCTGGGAAGGTTATTTCCGTAGTCGCACGTATATCAACGTTTGTAAGACCGGTTGAAGCGGCATTCGTTCCCATAATAAATGTTCCTCCAAGTAAAGCTAAAGTAAGCATGGTGCAAAGCAAGCTTTTTAATAGTTTCATAGTTTTCCCCTTTTATATTATTATATATTTTTTGTACTTGATATGGAAGACAATAATATTCC
>SVLF01000024.1 GCA_015068085.1 Oscillospiraceae bacterium | reverse complement strand
CATCAGAGAAAACTATAATTTTGATATTTCCGTTGATGTCGTTGCAAAATCAGTAGGTCTCAACCGAAGCTACCTGTATTCTCTTTTTCAGGAATATCTGGGATACTCAGTGCAGGAGTTCATTATCCGAACACGCATTAATGCCGCCCGCAACCTTCTGAGGCACTATGATACTCCGATAAAAGATATCGCTGCCTCAATCGGATATGATCCGGTTACCTTTTCACACGCATTTAAAAGAATTAACGGAATGACAGCAAATGAATACCGTAAAAAAAACAAGAAATACTGACAAATTACCATTTAAGACGCCGCTCGGGAAAACTTCCGGAGCGGCGCCTTTCGTGCTGTTTTATTCTTTTACTTTGATCAGGACTTTTTTTATACTTTCTTTGAGTATAATCACATTACCTTTGATTTCTTTTATAAATTCTTTCCCGCTTTCTATATCGTCTATTGCAAGATTATCCCTTACTCTCCAGTAAAGCTCAGTATCCCGAGGACAAGAATTTGAAAATTCAACGATCAATCCATCGGGCGAATTTTTAATACTTACTTCTCCGTCACTATAACCGATGCCGGATGCTGAAAATTCATTTTTGAACCACTTTTTAGGAAGAGCTGACAGCAATCTCAACGTTTTTCCATTTACAGTTTCGTAGGCAAACATCCAACCAAGCATTATAGGTGTGGTCAAAAGTGATGGTACGCAGTCATCTGCATCCGGTGTACCTTCTAAGAGGAACTGTTCATAGTATACCATAAGATCCGGTCGTCCATGGTGAGCAGTATGCGCCCAGAGCAAGAGAATATATTTTTCAATTCTTTTTGTTTCAATTAAAAATCTTGCATAATTTACAACCGGCCAGTTATCAACCCAATGACGGAAACGTGTCATTCCGCAAAGCTCTCCACCTAATGCTTCTCTCATTTTTACAATATTGTCGCACAAATTACCGGGAATCAGCATTGAGCAAAGTGCTTCCGGATAGTATCTGTAGTTGGCATATGTATTTTCGGTGATGTCTTGTTTATCTGCTTCGGGTCCCCTCGTTCTTGCCTTATATAAATAAGCTTCAAGTTCCACCTCCGGAACTTCATAAAAAGTATCGCGGCAAACCGAAAGTGTGAGAGGCGTAGCGGTATAGTCAAATCTGAACGGCACCAAATCACCGAAGCGTGTGTTTCTTTCGGTGTACTTTTCAATCATAATGTTTATGTTCTTTGAGAGTAAAGTCGATGCTTCTTTATATTTCGAGGTATCGATATCGCTATTTTCAAAAAGTGAACAAATTGCATCAAAGCCGCGAATTGCCCAAAGGTTGTTGTTTAAATACACATTCACTCTTTCATTGGTATCTGCCTCAGCACACATTTTTATGAGCATGAGGTTATCAAACTCCTCACAAGGTACAAAATGGCATAAAATTTGTTCACACATACCAAGAAGCTTTTTTGCCGTTTTGGCATCCGGATTATCCAAACCAAGTACTTTTTTATAACGGGCGGCAAGATGTAAAACCATAGCATATTCAGTTGCACTGACGCCAAAATGAAGCCCTATGCCCTGACGATAGCAAATTCTTCCGTCAGAATTAACGGCGTACTTTATAAGATGATTAAAGATATCTTTTGCCCATGATTTTCTGCCCATAAGGCATGCTGCTTCAATAGACCATATGTAGTTTGGCGGAAAGTTATCATGAAACTCTCTGGCGTAAAAATTATGCCCATAATGCGGAAAGTCACCTGTAAAAGTAATTGCGCTAAATGCCATGGCACCGCGAGAGACTCTTTCAACTTCTTTTTCGCAAATAGAAATTTGTGCGCCCTCGTTATAATAATCAATCCAATAAGAGACAGTATCCAAAAGGGTATCAAGGAAAACTTCTTCGGATGGCGGAGTTTCGTCAAACGTACTCTGCGCCTCTTCTCTTGCGATTGCGCCTATCTGATAGCTTATGGTGAAATCTTCCGGGGTGGCGTTATCATACTTTTTAACTCTTATCCATGCTATAGGCTCACGGTCGGTTTCGCCCGCTTCCACAAAATACATAAGCTCAAGACTTTTCACGCCGTCTGTATGAAGGGATATCATAATAGGATATTCCTTTGCCAAAAGCATTCTTACCGGTTTGATTTTACCAAGATAATCATCTACCTTTACCGGGTCGAAAATCTTGTCTCCTTTTTTATTCTGCCTTACAGGTTGGCTGTAAATTGCACCGTCAGGATATACCATAAGTCCTGACCATGAAGCCGGACCTCCCAAAAAGGAGTATGCGTCTTTTTCAATAACGTTTAAAACCTTTTTAACTTCGGCATATTCACTTTCGCCGTCTTTATTTAAATACTCACCCAAAACATCACGGCCTGATGCAATAATTTCATCCTTTGTATAACCGAGAAAAACATTTCTTTCAAAGACTTCTCTTTCATCTACCGTATATAACTCAAGCTCATATTCCGCCCGCGAATCACTGTATACCATTTTAAAAGTTTTATTATCAATAAATTCTTCAACGGATTTACCTCTCTGATTTTTAAACTCAAAAACTTTTTTCATGTCTCCTCCTCAAAAACTATGCACTGTTCTCTTTACAGCTTCCAAAGTGTTCCGTCTTCCAGATAGTTCCAATACGGTTTTTCGTTTTTAAACATATCATAAAGACCTTGCGCAACAACTTCAACGTGCGCTTCGCAGGTGAAGTAGTTGAACATCGCGGTTATCATTTCCATATCACAATTTCCATCTTTGTCATACACGCGCTGCATCTTCTTCAAATATTCATCTATCTTTGTCGCAGCGAATTCAGAATACTTTTTCTCAACAACTCCGGGTTTTTTGATTTCCTCGCTTCTTGCATAGAAGTTATCAAGAATTTCCTTTGCTTCCGCTTCGTTCGCCGTTCTTGAGCCAGTATCGCTCATACATATCGGGTAATATTCAAACTTAAGTCCGTCAGCCGCCTCAACGCCTACGATAAGCGAGGTGTGCACGGCTTCCAAATCAAAATCATCGACAAATACAAAATTCCCCAGGCCGTAAATTATTTTACCGTCATTGTAATCTTCAAAGCAGCCTATGCAATGGCTGTGCTGACACATAACTGCATCCGCACCGCTGTCAATCATTTTTCTGCATTTTTTCTGCAGTTCAGGTGACGGATATCTGTAATATTCCTTACCGCCGTGGTAAATTATAACAACATAATCGCACTTTTTCTTCAGCTCTGCTATGTCGTTAAATGTGTAAAGCGGCTCATAAGGGTTTGCTCCCCACGAAGACTTACCTGCGATGGTAAACTCGTGCTCGCAACAGTCGTATATTCCTACCTTTTTCCCGTTCTTTTCAAAAATATACGGTTTACGCGATGCATCGACATTCTTGCCCGCGCCGATATACGGAATACCATTTTCCGAAAGCACATCTATTGTATCACGAAGCCCCTCTTCCCCAAAATCAAGAGTATGATTATTGGACAAAAGAGCGAGAGAAGGGTTGAATTTTTTTATTGCGTTAATCGCTTTTTTCGATGCCTTGATGTTTGGACCGCACTTTACAATCGGCTCATCTGTTTCGGTAAGCGCCATTTCTATGTTTATAACCCGGAAGTCAAACTTTTCCAAGTATCCGCGCATTTCTTCATCTATTATCTTTTCAATTTCCCCGTTTACAAATAAATCTTCATTTGGTATTGTTACCGCCATATCTGCACAAAATAAAAGCTTCATAATTTATATTCCCTTCCGAATTCCTTCATTTAAGTATTTGTGTATTACCGGCCAAGCATCATCGGGGTAAAATTGATGTCCGCCATTTCCTTTCACTAACGCACAATTGTCTTTTTTGCCGATATGTTCATACACACTTTTAATTCTCTCAAAACTTTTTTCAACACCTGCCAGTGGGAAAATGTCGTCATCAATCCCGCACACAACAATCAGTTTCCGCGGGGCAATAAGGCATCCAAGATCTCCCATATCAAAATATTTTCTTATACCGGGAATAAAGTTACACGGGCAATGCCACATTGCCATTATTGAATCATCAAAAGAGCAAACGGAACAGCTCGGCACAGACATATATATACGTTCATCAAGACACGAGGCATAGAAGGTCGCCGTTCCTCCTCCGGAATTTCCGAGGCATACGATTTTATCCGCATCTACATATTCTGAAAAATGCTTTGTTATAACGTCGATAAGACGGCTTATATCCCACACTCTTTCGCCTATCGCAGTTCTTCCCAAAAGAAGAGTTGCCATACCTTCGTTATTTTTAAGACAGGCAGGTTCTCCGTTTTCCGCACGCCCTGCACTTCCCATATAGCGTTGTTCTATCGTTACTGCACAAAGACCTTCCGTTACTGTCCTAATCGCAAAATCACGTCCACCGGCAATATCCGCTTCATCTTCTTCATATTTCACTTCACCTAAAGATACATGCATCCCCGTACTGTGCCCCTGAATGCATATTACCGTCGGAGTTTTTCCTTTGCATGCTTTTGGAACAAGAAAGCTTGCCGATACGAAATATCCCGGTTCGCTTTGAAACTCAAAATCTATTCTTTTATAATTTTCAAATTGCTTCTCTTCCACAACATTGAACATATCTTCACAATGTTCATCAGGGAGCATAAGAAGCTCTGTAAGCTTATTTTTTGCCTTTTCTCTCCATTTGAAAAAATCCATATTTTGATCATAGCGCATTAACGGAATGATGCCTGATGCTTTTTCTCTTATATATTCATGAGAATTATATATTTTCATAAAAACCTCTCTAATGCTAAATTCTTTGTTTAAATATTAAAACATATTATATCAAGGGTTACAATGCTTGCATGTTGGAACATATTGTCTTAATGTTGGTTTGAGAAAAAGCCCCCTCTATTCTTCAATACCAAGAAGTTTTGTGGCATTTTTATAAACTATTTTTTCGTAAACCTCATCGCTTATCATCTTGTCAGTAACAAGCCCGGTAAGGAAGTCATCAAATACATATTGAAATGTCTGCATTTTATCGCTCACATCGGTTCCGTAGTAAATTCTGTCAGCAAATTCAGTAAGGAATTTTGCGGCATATTCACGGTCGCGCATCATTGCGTTTGAACCGCTTCCGGCAGATAAATCACAATAGAGGTTGCCATATTCGCGAAATAGTGAAGCAAGCCGCCCATCGGACACCCTTCCTTCCGGATAGCCGTTTCTGTCATCGGGATAGCCGTTTTCGGAAATCTCGCACCAGAATGCCGCCGAGTGCCCAATTATGCGAAGGTTTTTATGTTTTTTCAGCATCCTTTCTATGCGAGGGAGCCCCTTTTCATCCACGATACCATACTTTTCCTCAAGCGTTGTTCCAATATGGATAAGGACCGGCATATCGCACTCAGCACAATGATAAAATAGGTTATCCATAACGTCGCTGTCAGCATAAAGCGGGATGGTAACCTCGCCTACACCTTTTGCGCCGAGTTCTTTGAATTGCCCGATATGTTTGCTCAAATCAATTGTGGCACCAAATCCCTCCGAACACGGGTCAAAATTGCAAAACCACGCAAACCTGTCCGGGTATTTATCCACAATATATCTGCAATTTTCAATTACTGATAATCCATCCGGATGTGTGGAGGTGATAAGTGGAAGGATAACGCCTTTTTCAACATTAAGTTTATCAAAAATCTCTATCTGGTCCTCCGGCGACATTCTGCGGGTATCTACATTAAGACACCGGGAAGAATTCTCCGTAAGTGCATAAACATGACAATGAATATCTATTTTTTTCAAGCTGAATTCTCCTTTTTTCAATTACTTAACCTCAGAAAAACGGTTTGTGACATTTGCAAAACTTCTTCTGAGGCATTCAAATTCGTCCTCACTGTAGCAATTATCCTGTTCAACAAGCATAGTCTGCAAGAAAAATAACAAAGGAGCGGCATTCACTGCTCCTTTATTGTTTTATATTTCCTCTGTCATTCCGTCATATGTAATAATTGCGGAAAGAGGATACTTCTTTGCAAGCTCTTCCGCCGCGGCACGGTCATTTATAATCTCCCTGCCATGGTGAATAAACCTCAGCTGTTCTATTCCCTTGTTTTCTGCGTATTCAAGAATTTCCGCAACAGCCTGATGCCCGCTCTCACATATAAGCATATCACACCCGTTGTCTACGAGCGCATCAAGCTCTGAAAGCCATTCAATATCACCCGAATAGACGATCTTCTTCCCCGCTACTTCAATAGCAAACGAATATGAGTTCCAAATTCCATCTTCTGGAATTCCTTCATGCTCATTATGCAATGCAGTAACGCGTATATCTCCGTTATCAAAAACAAGCCCATCCTTAATTGTTTTTGTCGGAATATTCATAACCGAAAACACACGCGAGTCTGTTATATTAATCAATTTGCGCAAACTTTCCCACAGCTCATCCAACGGAACAAACAACTTAACCTCACCATCTACCGGATTTCCGTCTTTTCTCCATATTTGCTGACGTATTAAAAGTATAAGATTCAAAAGTCCTCCGATATGGTCAATGTGCGGATGCGAAATGAAGATGCTGCTTACCGAAAGCATATCAACGCCCTGAAGAAAAGCGAGACGCGAACAATTCTCGCCTGCATCAAACCAGTATGTTCTCCCTTTTTCTTCAATTACAAACGATGTGTGATGCATATTTTCAAAAGGTTCCGTTCCCGAACAAGTGCCGAGAAACCGTATTTTTGCCATAATCTTTCCCTCACAATTCTTTATATTTTTTTCATCAGTTTACTATACTAATTAAAACACATCCGGCTTAACTTTACAATGTTATTATGTTAGAACAAATTGTCAGAATGTTAGTTTGATACGCAAGCCCTCCATCGTATACCTCCACCATTCTTTTTCACAATATTAGTAAAATCACCGCACAGAAAATGCATTTTTCTACGCGGTGATTTTTGATAAAATTTTATATTCCTGCCTGTTCTTTGCGTTTTTTTCGGCGGACACGATTTATATGACGTTCAAAATCTCCGTTGTTTATAAGCTCAGCGAGAACATACTGCTCAAAGCTCGGCACGGTGCATGAATAGAAACCGAGCTTTTCGTTAAAGCACGGAACAAGCTCTTCGGGCAAAACCATATACCCGACACGCACCGACGGTGACACGGTCTTTGAAAATGTATTTATGTATATCACATTTCCGTTCTTTGAAAGAGAAAAAACAGTTTCCTCAGCCTTTGCCGATACCGAGAATTCCGACTCGAAATCGTCTTCTACAATATATCTTTTTTCTTTTTCCGTCCATCGGATATACTCGTGCCGCTTTGAGGCAGATGCCGAAACTCCGCTCGGAAAGCTGCGGTATGGGGTTATGTGAAGCACCTGTGCCAAGCTTCCGTGCAGATGCGCGCTTTCGATGCCGTCATTCCCAAGAGGTAAGCTCTCATACTTTACACCAGACGCGCGGTAAACCTGCTCGATTTTCTCATAGGACGGAGACTCTATTGCATATATCTTCTCGCGTCCCAGAAGCTCTACAATCAATCCGTAAAGATATTCAGCCCCCGAACCTATAATTATCTGCTCCGGAGTTACATAAATTCCGCGGCTTCGCGCAAGATAATGCGAAATTGCCTCTCTCAACTCTTCACACCCGCTTCCGGGCGAACGTTCAAGAATTTTTTCACCGTAATCGGAAATCACCCTGCGCATAACCTTTGCGAGAACCGAAAAAGGAAAAACATCCGATGTGGAATTTTCCGAAAAAAAAGCATATTCCTTTACCGTTTTTTCTCTTTCAGGAAAAGAAGCAAAGCTTTCTTCCTTGCGAAAAGATACAAAATATCCGCTTCTCTCCCTTGCCTCTGCGTACCCTTCATCGCACAAAAGAGCATAGCAATGCTCAACCGTTACGGTACTTATCCCAAGTTCCTCTGCCACGGTACGTTTTGACGGAAGCCTTTCTCCAAACAGATAAATTCCGTCCGTTATGTCTTTTCTTATCTGCTCATACAACTGCAGATACGCCGGCTTTCCTGCATTTCGTTCAATAAAATATTTCATCTGGTATTATAATTTTCTCCAATTCTGACTATTTTAATATAACCAAAAATATTATATCCTATCTTTGGAAATAATTCAATAAGGGAAGTGTTTTTTCTATGAAAAGCAATAAAACAAAGCTCGTTGTTCTCTCGGCGCTGCTTGCCGCAATAATTGCACTCTGCACGCGCTTTACCGCGATTCCCGTTTTCGGAGGTATGGGATACGTACATATCGGAGATTCGTTTATTTTCCTTGCAGCAGCTATTCTTCCGACACCGTATGCAATTCTTGCCTCTGCCTGCGGAGGTGCACTTGCCGATCTGATGTCCGGATTTGTGGCATACATACTACCGACAGCTGTTATAAAAGCACTTATGGCACTTATGTTTGCCGGACAAAAGCGCGAAAGACTTCTTTCAAAACGCAATTTTCTCTCAATAATCCCGGCAATCGTCATTCTCGTCGGCGGATATTATATTGCCGAAGCTATTATGTACCAAAGCTTTATAAGCCCGCTTATCGGAATGGTATGGAATCTCCTTCAGGGCGTTTTCTCGGCAGTGGGCTTTGCAGTTCTTGCCGCCGCGCTTGACAAGACGCGTCTGCGCGACCGCCTCGGCGTGTAGTACAAGAAATATTACAGATATCAGATGACGGTTATTTTGCATCCGCCATCTGATTGTTTTTTTCGTCTCCCGAAATTATGTAAAATCCGTGAATAATCTGTGTAATTGATTGACGTTTCGCAGAATTTGTGATATCATATAAAATTGATATAATATCAGTGTAAATAAAGGAAATTTTGTTATTATGTGGATTGCCGAAAATTTTGACGATTATAATGTTATAGACTGCGGAGACGGCGAAAAGCTTGAACGCTGGGGCGATTATTATCTTGTGCGTCCTGAGCCTCAGGCAATCTGGTCTTCCCCGCGCAATCATCCGCGCTGGAAGAAATACGACGCGCTTTATTCCCGCTCATCCTCCGGCGGCGGAAGCTGGACGAACAGAACATTGCCCGCTTCGTGGTCAATTAACTATAAAGACCTCACATTCAACTTAAAGCCGATGAACTTCAAGCACACCGGCATTTTCCCCGAGCAGGCATCAAACTGGGATTTTATTATGGATATGGTCTCAAATGCCGGCAGACCGGTAAACGTACTTAATCTCTTTGCATACACAGGTGCCGCCACCATCGCGGCGGCAAAAGCAGGCGCTTCCGTCTGCCATGTTGATGCGGCACGCGGGATGGTTGCATGGGCGCGCGAAAACGCGGCAAGCTCAGGTCTTTCCGATGCGCCTATCCGCTGGATAGTGGATGACTGCGCAAAGTTCGTTGAGAGGGAGATAAGGCGTGGCAGAAAATATGATGCAATCATTATGGATCCGCCGTCATACGGACGCGGACCTACCGGCGAGATATGGAAGATTGAAAACAATCTGTTTGATTTTGTAAATCTCTGCTCAGGCGTGCTTTCGGATGAACCGCTGTTCGTTCTTATAAGTTCGTACACCACGGGGCTTGCTCCGTCTGTTACAAAATATATGGCAGATATGATATTCACAAAAAAATACGGCGGTGTCAGCGAATGCGATGAGCTTGGACTTCCGGTTTCCGAAACCGGACTGTACCTGCCGGCAGGAAGTGCCATGAGGTGGCACATTTAAGAGGTTTTCACGTTATGAAGGATATTATAAAATCGGAAAATCTTACATTCAGATATAACACAGGGGAATCAGGCGGCAAGACTGCCCTGTCCGAGGTCAACGTTTCCGTCCGCGACGGAGAGTACCTTGCTATTCTCGGTCACAACGGCTCAGGCAAATCCTCTCTTGCAAAGCACTTCAATGCCGTTCTTCTCCCCTGCGGAGGACGTGTTCTCGTTGACGGTATGGACACACTTTCCGAAGAGCTTCTGTTTGAGATACGCAGAACGTGCGGAATGGTCTTCCAGAATCCCGACAACCAGATTGTCGCAACGATAACGGAGGAAGACGTTGCCTTCGGTCCGGAAAATCTCGGTCTTCCGAGAGAAGAAATCCGCAAAAGAGTTGATGATGCACTCAAAACAGTTGGTATGTATGAATACCGCGATCATGCACCGCATCTCCTCTCCGGCGGTCAGAAGCAACGCATAGCAATCGCGGGAATCATTGCAATGCGCCCGCGCTGTATCGTCCTTGACGAGCCGACATCAATGCTTGACCCGTCCGGACGGCGTGATGTGCTGAGAATAACGCGTGAGCTTAACAAAAACCACGGCATCACGATTGTTCTTATTACGCATCATATGAACGAAGCCGCAATGGCAGACAGAATAATAATCATGGACCGCGGAAAACAGGTTTTGGAAGGAACTCCAAAAGAGATTTTCCCGCAGACGGAGCTTCTTCACAAGCTTGGGCTTGCCGTTCCCCAAACCGTAGAGCTTCTCTCGGAGCTTAACCGCGCAGGCTTTGATTTTCCGCTTGATAAAATCAGCGTAGAGGAATGTGCCGATGCAATTGCAGAAGCACTTAAACCGCAGAAAGGCGAGCACCTTAAGACTTCTCACCTCGAATTAACAGAGGTATCACGTAAGGTGAACGCTGTAATGAGCATACGGGGACTTTCGCATGTATACAGCCCCAAAACGCCCTTTGAATGTTCTGCTGTAAACGATATAAATCTTGACATCTATCCCGGCGAAACGCTCGGGATTATCGGTCATACCGGCTCGGGCAAATCTACGCTCATTTCGCACTTGAACGGCCTTATAAAGCCGTCCTCCGGCAGTATAACTTACTGTGGAGAGGATATCTTTAAATCAAAAGAGTTTACCCACAGCATCCGCTTTAACGTCGGTCTTGTTCTTCAGTATCCGGAATACCAGCTCTTTGAAGAAACGGTATACAAGGACATTGCCTTTGGCCCCGGTAATATGAAGCTTCCGGCTCCTGAGATTGACGAGCGCGTCCGCGAGGCTGCCCGCTTTGCAGGCCTTGACGAATCGCTTCTTGAATGTTCCCCATTTGAGCTTTCCGGCGGTCAGAAACGCCGCGTTGCCATTGCGGGCGTTATCGCAATGCGCCCGAAGGTGCTCATTCTCGATGAACCGACCGCAGGTCTTGACCCTGTGGGACGCGAGGATTTACTCCGCCATATACGCGCCTACCGGGATGAAACCGGTGCCGCAATCGTTATTGTTTCTCACAGTATGGAGGACGTTGCCTCAATGGCAGACCGTCTTCTCGTTATGAGCGGAGGGCGCGTTCTTCTTCAAGGAACGCCCGATGAGGTTTTCTCCCATTCTGAAATTCTTCTCGATGCAGGACTTGATATTCCGCAAGTCGCGCACATCGCGAACGCACTGCGAGCACGCGGGATACAGCTTCCCGATGCTATATACACCGTAAAGCAGGCTGTCTCGGCAATCACCGCACCCGGAGGTGGAAGCAAATGATAAAAGACGTTGCGCTCGGTCAGTATTTTCCGGGCAACAGCATAATCCACCGTCTTGACCCGCGGGTTAAGATAGTTCTCACAATTGCTTATATCATCGCGCTTTTTGTGTGTAAAGGCATTATACCTTACTGCATCGTATCTGCACTTCTAATCACGGTTATTCTTATAACCAAAATAAATCTGCGCCTTATCTTCAAAAGTCTGCGTCCTATTATGATTTTACTGGCATTTACCGCTGTTCTTAACGTTTTTTACACCAAAAGCGGAGATGTTCTCCTTCAGCTCGGTGCAGTTTCCGTTACGACCGGAGGCGTGGCAACCGCGCTGTATATGACGGTAAGGATCATTCTTCTTGTCGCAGGAACGTTTGTGATGCTTACCTATACCACCTCACCGATAATGCTGACAGACGGTCTTGAAGCTTTACTTTCGCCGTTAAAGAAGGTGCGTTTTCCCGTCCACGAGCTTTCTATGATGATGTCAATTGCCCTGCGCTTTATACCCACGCTTATCGAAGAAACAGACAAGATAATGTCTGCGCAGAAATCGCGTGGAGCAAGCTTTGAAACAGGAAGCCTTCTTTCCCGCGCACGGGCGCTTGTTCCCATTTTGGTTCCGCTCTTCATAAACGCATTCAAGCGCGCAGAAGACCTCGCGCTTGCAATGGAATGCCGATGCTATCGCGGCGGAGAATGCCGCGTGAGACTTCGCGTTTTCAAGCTTTCTTCCATTGATATTTATGCATGCATTCTTTTCGCCGTCCTGTTTGCGGCAATTGCCGTAATCTCGGCAAGCGTCAGCTTTGGAGTTGTGTTATGAGCAGAAATATCGCACTTTCGCTGTCTTATGACGGAACAGCGTACCACGGCTGGCAGACTCAGGCAAACGCCGCAAGTGTTCAGTCTTCGCTCAACGCTGCCGTTTCATCTCTCTTTTGCGAGCCGCTCAAGGTTGTCGGCTGCGGAAGAACGGACACCGGTGTCCATGCAAAAAAGTATGTGGCGTCAGTCCGCACCGGCTCCGATATTCCGGTATCGCGCATTGCTTACGCTTTAAGCTCGCTTTTACCAAAGGATATATCGGTAAAGAACGCATTTGTTGTTCCCGATGATTTTCATCCCGTTCATTCCTGCATTGAAAAGGAATATACTTATTATATAAGCAACACGCAGATGCGCGATCCGTTTTGGGAAAGATACGCTCTGCACTACAGATATCCGCTCGATACAGAGCTTCTCTCGCTTGCCGCATCTCATTTTGTCGGAACCCACGATTTTGCCGCTGTACGAAGCCTCGGCACTCCGGTGAAATCGACGGTGCGCACCATATATAAATGCAATGTGGCACGATGCGGCGATGTTGTTTCTTTCACAGTTTCGGCAGACGGATTTCTATACAATATGGCGCGGACAATAGCCGGCACTCTCCTTGATGTTGCGGCGGGAAAAATCCGTGCCGGTGACATTCCGGAAATACTGGAAAGCGGAGACCGCGGACGTGCGGGGCCTACTGCACCGGCGCACGCTCTGCACATGACAAACGTTATATATCCCGAACGCTTCGGAATACAAATATGATTTATTACGGAGGCTTAAATGTCTGCAAAAAGAAAAGGAAGCAAGCACCTTTCAGGTCGTTTTGCCGTGTTTATCACAATACTGCTTTTTGTTTGCAGTGTCATATTTCTTAATAACCGTATAACCTCGGGCTCACTTAAGCGGATTTCTTATTGGATATTCAACGGTGTACGCGGCGATGCCACGGAAGCATCAATTGCGTTTGATGCAAACGAGTATAACAGGTTTGCTGTTATAAACGGAAACTTATGTGTTGTTTCTCCGGAAAAGCTTATGTCTTACAAGCTCTCCGGAAAATCAACTCTCAATGAAGCCGTGCTTTTGCGATCGCCTGCGATATCTGCTTCTAAATCACGTTTTGCAGCATATGACCTCGGAGGACTTAACTTCTACGTTGCAACGCCGGAAAAGCTTTTATATTCCGGAACATGCGATGCTCAGATTTTAAACATCAGTATGAACAGCTCAGGTGATTTTACAGTCGTGACGGATGACGATGACTGCAAGTCTCTGGTAACCGTGTACGACTCAAAATTTGAACCGGTTTATAAATTCCACTCTTCTGAAAAATACATTTTCGATGCCGCTGTTTCCCCGGGTGGAAAAACTGTTGCAATCGCGGCATACGGAACGACGGACGGAAGCTTTAACGCCGAGCTTCATCTTGGAAAAACCGCCGAGGACAGCTTCTATGCAACAGTCCCTCTTGGTGCTTCAATGCCGCTTGATATCACTTACAGAAAAGACGGAAAAATCTTCGTTATCTGCAACGACAGAAGTCTTCTTCTTGATGGAATCGGAAACCTGATTTCTGAAATATCCCACGAAGACATGCCGCTGAAAAGCTTTACCGCCGCTGACGGAAAACACATTGCTATTCTTCTTGATAATTATCAGAACGGCGGAAACACAAGGCTTCTGCTCGTTTCCGGAAACGGAACCGCAAAGTCTATGGATATCGGGGATGATGTTTATTCGATATCCTGTGCCGGCGACTATGTGTCTGTGCAGTATGCTGATAAATGCACCGTGTATAACGACGAGCTTACTGCAGACAGTGAGTTTATGATTCCTGCATCAATCACGCACTGCATTGTAAATTCTGACGGCTCCGTGCTGTCTGTAGGCGATAATTTTGCAATGCTTTATGTAGAATAAAATGTTACCGGAGGTGTTCGGAATGACCTTTACCCCTTTGATTGTTGACCTTGCAGCCGCGGCAATTCTTCTTTTCTCGGCGCTGCGCGGAAGAAGCCGCGGACTGATAAAAACGCTTGCCGGGATTCTCGCGGTTGTTCTGGCATTTTCCTGTGCCGGTTTTCTCGCAGAGAAGGCAACTCCGTATATTTCAGAAAAATATGTTTCTCCTTACATAACCTCGGCAATTGAGCCAAAAAGCGAAGAGCTCACTCCGCAGGAAGCTGCATCCGATCCAACTGCCGTCGGCGACCTTTTCCTTGACCTCGGCTTTTCCGAGAACATCGTGCATGATGCGATTTCGGACTTTACGGAAGCAATGACAAAAAGTATCGTAACACCTATTGTTGCAATGACAAACAGCATAGCATATAAAATTACATATTCCGTTCTGTTCGTCATTTTCTTTCTGCTCTCTCTGCTTGTTCTGACGCTTTTATTCAAAATTCTGAACTTGGCGTCAAAAATTCCGGGAATCAATTTTATAAATAAAACACTCGGACTTATTTTAGGTATTATATTGGGTTATCTTATATTAGTGGCACTTTCCTTCGTAATGCTGAAATTTGGGATAGTTCTCGACAGCGAAACAGTGGATAAAACCTTCTTATTAAAAAATATCCTGAGCTTTTCTCCGATAACGGCGCTCTCTGCCACACTTAAGCCGATGGGAGTCGAACACCTTAAGGTTTAAACATATAAAAAGAATGTCAATTTTATGTAAGTCAGGAAGTTAAAAAATATGAATATACCGAATTTATTATCAATCTTCAGAATGTGTCTTGTTCCTGTTTTTGTGGTTGTCTTTTTCTCCGACAGCCCGCACGCGTATGCCTACGCCGCCGGCGTATATGCACTTGCAGGTATAACCGATGTGCTCGACGGCATTATTGCGCGCAAATTCAACCTTATAACTAAGCTCGGCAAAATCCTTGACCCTCTTGCCGACAAAATGATGACAATAACCGTCTTTGTGTGTATATCAATCGCAGGGCTTATCCCGTGGTGGATAATTGCACTGATATTTGCAAAGGATTTTCTTCAGGTTATGGGCGGGGTCAAGCTTTACCACGAAGTCTCCGCAGTTTTCCAGGCAAATGTTTTCGGAAAGCTTGCCACTGTCGTTCTCGTCATCGGAGGAATACTCATCCTTCTCTTTGACAAGATCATTCCTCCCGTGGTAAGAACCGTTTTTGCCTATGCAGCGGTAGCCGTATCCTTTCTCGCATTTTTCAGCTACCTCTGCCAGTATCTTAAATTCAAAAAAACACACGATACTACATCGTTTTAATAAAAAACTAAAAGTATAATCTATAAAAAGGATTGGTAAACTACTATGCAGCCTACTTTATGCAGCAGATGCAAGAAAAACCTTGCCGTAATATTTATCACAAAGGTCGAAGGTGACAAGACCACAAGTGAAGGCATCTGCCTTAAATGCGCACGCGAGCTCGGAATAAAGCCCGTCGATGATTTTATGAAAAAGATGGGCATTTCCGATGAGGAGCTTGACGCAATGACAGGAGAAATGATGGGTATGCTCGGCGAGTTTAGCGGAGACGAACTCCCCGCCCTTGCCGATGAAACCGCAGCAGAGGATGCTGACGGAAAAACAGCAACCTTTCCTTTTCTCAACAAGCTTTTCGGTGCTGTTCCCCATCAGCCGGAGCAGCCATCACACGCCTCCGCACCAACCGGAACAGAACCGCGCAAGGGAGAAAAAAAGCCGCCGAAGTTTAAATTTCTCGACAACTTCTGTATTTCACTCACAGACCGCGCAAAAAGTGGAAAGCTTGACAGAATTGTCGGTCGCGATGTTGAAATTGAGCGCGTTATCCAGATACTCAACCGCCGTCAGAAAAACAACCCGTGCCTTATAGGTGAGCCGGGTGTAGGTAAAACAGCGATCGCCGAGGGTCTCGCAATAAAGGTAAGCGAAGGCAGCGTTCCCGCAAAGCTTTGCGACAAGGAAATATACCTTCTTGACCTTACGTCGCTTGTTGCCGGCACTCAGTTCCGAGGTCAGTTTGAAAGCCGTATGAAAGGGCTTATTGACGACATAAAAAAGAAAGGTAACGTTATTCTTGTTATTGACGAGGTTCACACCCTTGTCGGTGCAGGCGATGCCGAAGGCTCAATGAACGCGGCAAACATCTTAAAGCCTGCCCTTTCCCGCGGCGAAATTCAGGTTATAGGTGCAACTACCTTTACCGAATACAGAAAGCATATCGAAAAGGACAGTGCTCTTGAACGCCGCTTCCAGACGGTTATCGTGAACGAGCCGTCCATCGACGAAACCGTGGAAATAATCCGCGGTATCGCGCATTACTACGAACGCTTCCACTGCGTGCACATAACCGACGAAATAGCACGCCTTGCCGTCACTCTTTCCGAGAGATATATAACCGACCGTTTTCTTCCGGATAAGGCAATTGACTTAATCGATGAAGCTTGTTCTGATTTGAATCTTAAGAGCAAAGCAATCACAGAGCTTATTCTTGTCGAGAAGAAGCTCTGTGAAATCGAAGCAGAGCGTGAGACGCTTCTGTCCGATACGTCTGAGCAGGCATTTGAACGCCTTGCTCTTTTAAAGAGCGAGGAATGCAAGCTGAAAGAGCGCCATGAAGAGCTTTCGCAAGAACCCGTTCCCGAGCTTTCCGAGGAGGATCTTGCAAGAGTTATCGAGCTGTGGACAAAGATTCCCGCATCTGCAATATGCGAAACAGAATTCAAGCGCTTATCCGAGCTTGAGAGCCGCTTAAAGCGGCGCATTATCGGTCAGGATGAGGCAGTTTCTGCGGTTGCCGCCGCAATAAAGCGCAACCGCGTGGGTATCTCACCGAAGAGAAAGCCTGTTTCCTTCCTCTTCACCGGCTCCACCGGTGTCGGTAAAACCGAGCTTGTAAAATGCCTTGCTTCCGATTTGTTTAACTCTCCCGAATCGCTCATCCGCCTTGATATGTCAGAGTTTATGGAAAAGCATGCTGTGTCGAAGCTTATCGGCGCGCCTCCGGGATATGTCGGCTATGATGAAGCAGGACAGCTTACCGAAAAAATCCGCCGCAAGCCGTATTCCGTTGTCCTCTTCGATGAGATCGAAAAAGCACACCCTGATGTTCTCAACATTCTTCTGCAGATTCTCGACGACGGACGCATAACAGACGCGCAGGGGCGCGAAGTAAACTTTGAAAACGCAGTTATTGTTATGACCTCCAACGCGGGAAGCCAGTTCAAGGGCGGAACGGCAGGATTTAATCACTCGACCACCGAATATAACAAAGAAAAGACGATGAAAGCACTTTCTGATTTCTTGCGTCCGGAGTTTATAAACCGTATCGACGAAATTGTTGCATTCAACGCCCTTTCAAAGGAAAACTTCAAGGAAATTGCAAAAATTATGCTTTCCGACCTCACTGCTTCGCTTCGCGAGAAACAAATCACATTTACGTTTGATGATACACTTCTTGATTATCTCACAAATAAGTCCTTCTCCGAAAAATACGGTGCGCGTAATCTTCGCCGTACAATCCAAAAAGAGCTTGAGGACGAGATTGCAAATCTTATAATCGAGAACTTCGACAAAACGGTTTCCGAAATCTCCGTTTCCATAACGGATGAAAAAGTGAATATATCCATTGCATAAAAGAGCTGCTGCGTTCACCTTGAATGAACGCAGCAGTTGTTTTTTATTTTATTCTGTTATATGCTTCTTCGTATACACTTAAAACATCTTCAACAGGAAGCTCAGAAAGCTCCTTCTGGAATGTATCCCATTCCGACATCGAACGCTGGCCAATAACGAACTTCTGGAGGTTTTCCATAACAAATGTTGCGATAGAAGTATCGCTTTCCTGTATTTTGTTGAAATCATCTGAACTAAGACTCATATAAAGCGTCGGCTCAAGGTGCGGATATGTATAATCCAGAATTTGATCCGTCGTTTCAGCCTGTTCTTTGGATATCGACAAATCAACACTTTCCGGGTCACAGCGGAGATATGTTCCTATTGTACGGAATCCGTAAAGCTCCTGTACGGATTCCTCTCCTTCAGGAAGAATGAATCTTTTTTTACCGTCAACGACCTCGTATGTTTCCCCTTCCTTTCCCCAGCTGACTGTTTCCTCTCCTTCATCCGAATAGAACCAATTCACAAAGCGGAATGCATTTGCAATGCTCTGTTCATTTTTTGTATTCGCTACAGAAAATCCCATGGGATCATAGTTGAACTTATTAACCATAGGAACTCCGGTTCCGTTTTCTGCATAAGGCGGAGTCATGACTGCAAGGGTATATTCCGGATTCTTTTCACGGGCGATTGCGTTGAAAAAGTCTATCCTTGTCTGGTATTCAGGCATTATAAATCCACGTTCTGTTGCTACAAGCTCTTGCCATGTTGCTGTGTTTATCGTCATGAAGTCTGCCGGAATAAGTTTTTCTGTCACCATACGATTTAAGTACTCAACAATCTCAAACATTTCCTTCTCGGTCGCTCCATAGCACCACTTTTCGTTTTCGAAATCATAATACACACCGTAATGGAAGTTTGGTTTCCACGAGCAGCCGATAACGTTGATGTTTGCCAGTCCTGAGCGCATACTGAATGGATACGAATCGGGATACAGCTCTTTTAAGGTCTTACTCGTTTCATAAAGCTCCTCCATTGTTGTCGGCACTGTAAGATTGTGTTTTTCAAAAACATCTTTTCTGTAAAGCCATGCACGCAGATTTGTCGAGCGTTCCATTCCGTAAATCGGAGCATAGTATACTTTTCCGTCTGCTTCTCTGCGAGTGTCTATCATCCACTTTTCTTCTTCAGGAACACTATCCCAGAAGGAATTATAATCCGGAAGATACTCTGCGTTATCATCTAAAGAAAGGAAAGCTCCCTGTTCAATATAATTTGACATTCCGCTGGGCTTTCCCTGAAAACCGAAAACGTCCGGAAGCATATCGGGAGATGCCATAACGAGAGAAAACTTTGTTGCAAAATCCGTTGCCGGAACAGCGTTTATATTGAGCGTTCCGCCAATGCTTTCGCGAATGTAGTTCCACACCGCCCAATCCTCGCGATACGGCCAACTTGCATGGCTCGCAATTGTTATGTCAAGCACAGCATCATCGGGAATCTGCTTTCCTTCCGGGATGTCGTAAGAAACATCTCCCGATGTTGTTCCCGTTCCTCCGCACGCACAAAGCGCGAGAAGCATTACAGTTGCTAAAATTATTGAAATAAGTTTTTTCATTTTAAAACATTCTCCTTGTTTGTGTAGTCGAGTATCCGTTTAATAAGCACTGCGACTTCTGCTCGTGTTGTGTAATCCGTCGGGGCTATAAGTCCGTTCTTGCCGTTGACAAGGCCTGTGCCGATGAGAGCGGTGACGGCGGGTTTTGCGTATTCCGCAACGGTGGCGAAGTCCTCATATTGCGGTTCGTCATAAATGCCGAACCCTACATTGACTTTCTGCAGTGCGCGGTAGACTATCACCATCATATCCTGGCGAGTGATTGTGTTGCGCGGTGCGAACTTGTTATCTCCGATGCCGGAGATAATTCCGTTGTTTCGTGCGATTGCAAGCTCGGGTGCGAAGTAGTCGGAAGCTGAGACGTCCGCGAAGTTCTGGGTGTTGTCACTTTCGAGCTCGAACGCTCGAACGAGAAGCAGAGCAAAATCTGCGCGGGTTATATTTGCCGATGGGCTGAACGAAGTTGCAGACGTACCCTTTATTATTCCGGCTTCCGCGAGTGTGTTTATCGCGTCCACTGCCCATGCGTGGTTGGTTAAATCCGTAAATTGCGGAACGTCGGAACCGCCGTTCCCTACATCAGGCTGAGTGGCAGCATCATCGTTACCATTTTCATCGGATGCGTCGATGTTTGTCGTATCCTCCGCCTTGTCAGTCGGTGTGTCTTCACCGCCTCCACCGCCTCCGCCAGACGAACCACCGGAGTCTCCCGTTGACGGTGTTTCCTCATTTCTGTTTTTATCTCCGGTAGTAGAACCATAGACGGTTACTGTAAAATGAATGGCGCTTTCGCGTCCGTCCGGGTCGCAAACCGTTATTGTGACATGGTTGTTTCCAACCTGTGAGCTGTCCGGCTTCCAGGTGAATACTCCCGTTTCGGCATTTACGCTTGCCCCTCGCGGGAGATTTGTACCGATATACTCAAGGTTTGAGGCATGAACCGGGCTTTCTGCGTTGATATCAACTGTTACCGTGCTTCCGGCGCTTACGGAAACGTTGCCGGGATTCTCTACTTCCGGCACCCCTTCCTCCTTATAAGACATCGGGATTGTGAACTTCTGATTTTCGGCAATATCGTAGATATATCCGCTGTCAAAGTCCGTTTTATCCTTATGTCCGCGGATGAGAGAGGTTGTTCCAATACTGAGCCTTACAACCTTGTCAGAAAGCTTCTTCGCGCCGTCAATCTCAAACGAACCGTTGCGCACACCGTCGTTTTCAATGTTTATAAACTTTCCGACAAGAACGCTTTCATCCTCACATTCAAGATTTACATCAATGTAATTATCAAATGCAAGGTCACGGTTAAATCCCGCTACCGTTCCCGTATAGCTTGCTACTTCACCTGTCTCACTGCCTATTATATCTCCGTCGATAACATATCTGTAAATAACGGATGCATCGGCACTGTCGGCACTTCGGCTGAGAACTCCGATTGCACCGCGGAAGCTGAACTCATATACGTTTTTTCCGTCTTCGTCCTTATCCGTCACCGTATAGGTTGCACCGTTGTTTGTTGCGTATATGACATAGTCAACCCTTCCGCTTGCGTGAACAACCTTTATCGCACGGGCAACATCGTCATCATTCACCATTTCATCCGTCGATATATCTACAGCTGTCATACTACTTATGTACGGCGTATTTTTATACGGTTCAAAGACCGTGGTATAGAGCGTATCAAGCTCTTCTCCGTCGCTCTCGCGGTTTACAAGAACATAGTCGAGTGTTCTCGGCATCACAAGGTTTGCAGCTCTGTACGGAACATAGCCTGCGGCTATAACAACCTCATCCGGAGTGAAATCATTAAGCTGAGTCATTCGCAGCTTAACGCCGTCGCTGCTTGTTGATGCCTTACGATAATCCTTGACATCAAACTCGACGGAGAAGTTACCGCTCTCAAGCTCTGTATCACGGCGAACCTTTGAAAACCACGAATATCCGCGCGGATATACTGTGTCGTAGAACCCTGTCCACGGAGAGTTCGGGTCCTGACCGGGTTCAAGTGATATATCTGCATACGAGCCTATATACTCTCCCGCCTGTTTTGTAACCGATTCTGTCACAAACTCATTCTTATCGTTCCAGAAGCTCATTTCGTATTCGCCGGTTTCCTTCGCCACCTGAGCACCGGTTACATAATTGCCGTTTTCATCCCACTTTGTGGTGAAGTCAAGTCCGGAGAGCGGATTTGCGTTTTCCGCCTGGGAATGGAAACTGTAGCTGTGGTGAGTGCCGCCCTTTACGCGGAAGAAATCAACCGTGTAGGAAACATCATCAGATGCCTCTATCATAACTGCAGTCCTTCGGTACTGGCTCGTTTCGTTATAGACACCGGGAGCTTCTATATCCATAACCTTAACAGCTCCGGCATCCTCAAAGTGAAGCGGATTGCCGTTTACCGTATAATTCGGCTGCTCTTTTTCATTGACAAGAACCGTGTTGTGAGAAATCGTCGTCCTCACCCACTGGAATCGGTTTGGCTGATACGTTTTCTGCTCAGGCTCACCAATGTCCGGTGCAACATCTATGCCATAGGCATCCATACTGAGCGTGAGCGTATCCCTATGCTTGTGACTCATATGTGTTCCGCCGTAGTAAATCCAGTTGTCGCGCAGTGTGTTTACCGCGGTCTGCGCTGTGGAGTTCTTCG
Organism: Oscillospiraceae bacterium; assembly: GCA_015068085.1. Classification (GTDB taxonomy): domain Bacteria; phylum Bacillota; class Clostridia; order Oscillospirales; family JAAYXM01; genus SIG480. The sequence goes on along the minus strand of SVLF01000024.1, from coordinate 18,390 downwards.
ACTTCACACCATCACGAAGTATCGCAAGACCATATCCCGTAAGATTTCTGCTTCCTTGCTGTACGGTGTCGCTCATATACTTGAGCACTTCCTCTTCAAGGCTTTCGGGATTTTTCTTGTAAATATCATAACTAAGACCTTCTGCAGTGAAACCATTTCTCATATAGAGATAGTCTGCAATCTGCGGTCCGTATACCGTGTCTTTAAGCTTATCGAAGGCATCGTAGTAGTATGTTATATACTCAAGTCCTCCCACGTTTGCCGTCCCGCCACCATCACCAATTGCAAGTGTTTTATTCTCCGTTGTAAAGAACGGGATGAGTCCTACAAACAGCTCTGCAAACTTCGGATTATCATAGAGGTTATAGTCGCCTTCACCCTTATAATATGAAAGCGCCTCTGCTGCTACATACAGATTCTGAATAATAATTGAGTTATAATAAGGATTGGACTCATTATTATTTCCGTCGCGGTCAACAACGTCGATAAGCTGCGTCATAAGGTCGCCGCCCGCTGCTTTGTGCCAGTCATTCGGAGTTGTATCCGTTGCGTACAACCACTTTAACATTTCGCTTGTAAGCGGCTCGCGGTCACGAATTATCGCAGCACACGCAATAGCGTTCTGCTTCATACCGAAGTTTCCGTTAATTTGTCTGCGCTGCATTGCATAATAGGTTTCATCCAGGATTCCGCGTTCCCAGTTGTCCCATATCTTTTCGGGAGTTGACTTATCGTTTTTAAGTCCGCGCTTTACTGCCTCAGCGTGAAGGAACGATAAAACCTCCGCATCCTCAATCATCGGGAAGAACGCATCACATGCAAGTGCATTACGCTGTGTGTAGTTCGCTTCGCTTATACATCCGAAGATTTTGCCTACGCCTCGGTTACCGTCGTTGTGAGCATATTTGATACCGCCAATTCCTTCAAGGTCATAGCTCGGATAGAGGTCTGCAAGACGGTCTGTGAGGATTGCTCCCGCACGTCCGTACTTTTCATCACCATTGAAGAGATATGCACGTGTGAGATAAAGAAGTGCATCCTCCATCTCTGCATGGAGTTCTCTGTTGTAGACTGCAATGTAGGTGTAGATTTCCTCGCACGTCTCCGTCGCCATTCTTCCGGTCTTATAGCCGAAGCCGTCATCTACACCCCAGCGATTACCGTCTATAGTTTCTCCTGTGCGCGGATCTTTGTTGTATGATTCCGGCTTTGACTTGTCACGAAGCTCGGAATAAAGCTCGTTGTAAAGATATCCCTCCGGGTTTCCGTAGCCGTAAAATTCATACCAGGCATCGGAAAACTCCTCTGCGGGTGCCTCACATTCACACTCCACGCCATTGTGGAAGAGCATCTCGTGGTGCTTCTGCCTTGCGCGGGTTACGTCAAAATATCCCGCTTGGTCGCGTCCGAGTTCAAAGAAACTTTCGAAATCATTACTTGGGAAGAGACGCTTGCATTCCATGCACTGCACCTGCCACGGACGGTTTACAACATCAACCGCGAAGCCCGAAACAAGACCGCCTGCGTACTTTGCCGTCAGATCCGTTCCGCAATAGCGGCAAGTATATGCATCCGGGTCATCCTTAAGGCTTGCTCTTACACTTCTCGGTATACCCTCGCCCGGAAGCTGAGCGTAAATCGTCATATACTTATCGAGGTATTTATCCGCCTGATTGCACGCTGACTTCATCTGGCTTTTTGCCCAATCGTATTTTCTTACGTTTTCAGCAATTGCCTCGCGCTTTTCGTATGTATAATACGTCGGCTCGGTTTTGCGGTCGTCAACAACAACCTCAACGGTGGCTTTTGCGGTCATTTCCTCGCCGCGGAAGATTGCGCTTGCGCTGATTTCGACCGTTCCCGCCTTTTCACCGCGGATAACGCCCATATTATCTATTGAAACAACGCCGGGCTCGCTGTAATAATAAGTAATGCTTCCTGCCGGAATAACAACTGAATTTTTGCTTTCTCTTTCAAGAACCCAGGATATATCCGCCGTTTCCTCTTCGTAGAGGACATCTTTAACATTCAAAGAACTTCCGATAATCGGAGTGTTGTCAACTGCCGTAACAATAAACTCACCGGTGACAATGTTGCCCGCTTTATCTTCAATCTTCACGGATATTGTTGCCGTTCCGTCACCCTTTCCGGCAACAACGCCATCGTTTGATACCGAAACCACGGTAGAATCAGATGACGATGCACTCATCACATAATCTTCCGGGCTTAAAACAGACCCGTCAAGACGGCTTGCAGTTACGTTTATCTTAGCCGTATCACCGAACTCAATCTCATTCTTATCAAGATACATATCTATATAGTGCATTTGATTTTTGCCGTAAAGCGTGAGCTTTTTGGGGAAATCATAACCGAAAACAGAGTCTGCGCGACGTTTGAAAATAAGTCTGTATTCTCCGGCTTTTTCAAACTGCACCTCGCCCAGCTCAATGGTTTCGGCTTTATATGTTACTACGTTTTCATCGTAATAGTCCGCAGTTCCAATCGGTGTTGCAGTTTTGAGAATTTCGGTGATTTCTTCCCATGTATCGGTTGTTTCGTCCTTCGGGAGAATAAATATATCGCTCTTTGTTGCATATGTTCCCTGCACCGAGTATAAGAACTCCGCAACATATCTCCCCTTTTGAGGTACTTTTATATCAAAGGCTACCCAGTCGCCAACCTTCGGAAGCTGCAAACGGAGAAATTTTTCAGGATTATCCTCCGCACCTTCGTACATATACACCTGTCCGTATTTCGGCGTCCATGCGGCATTTCCGCCTGTCATACCGTACTGCCAGTTCCCCATACCGTTGACACCGGTATACTGATATGTTATACCGCGGAGATCGCCCGGATATTTCGCAGCATCAAAGCCTTCGGGAGGATTGTTTACAGGATCCCAAGAGCCGCTTTTTTCGTAGAAATTGTACTCAACATCAATTCCGGGGAAAGCCTCCGGAAGCTTTGTTACGGTAAGCTTTTTCGTTACCGTAACCGGTTCTTCACCGTTAAGGCTTATTTCCGCCGTTATTGTTGCTTCTCCCGGTGCCTTTATAATAAGCGCATTTCCCTTTGCCGGAACCTCAACAACCTCCGTATTTGAACTTTGATACTTTATCTCGGCGCGGCTGAGATCGGCATCACTTCCATCGCTCATTTTTCCGGAAACCGTAACCTTTCCGCCGTCAGAAATCTCCATATCGGCGTGCATAAGAAGCGTTTTATCGCCGCCGTCGAGGATTATGTTACCCGCAATGGCAAAGGCATTCCCCGAGCTTTTGGGCGCACGGAAAGCCACTCGGTTAATGCCTTTTTTGAGGCTTACATTTGCTATATAGGACGGGTTAGCATTAAGCGTTTTGTAATTGTCGGCATTTGCATCAAGAGTGTTAAAGCTTCCGACAAAATATGCATCATCAATCGGTGAATCGGTCTGTGTCCCGTCAGAAACATATACACCGACATCGCAGCCTTCCTTATGCATTCCGTGTTCGATATACATAGTATAAACACCCTCAACAGGGACATTTATCACGAAGGATGCCCATCTGTTCTGCCCGATGCGTAGACCGGACTCTGTGTATGAAAATGCCCAGTTCGGCGTTGCCTGACTATCCGAATTTGCAAGATACCCCCAGAAGTTATCATTGCGGTCAGGCGTCATAGTAGCAAAGGCAGGTTTAGACGTAATATTTGCCGCCGAAACCTCTGCAAGATTGTAAAACACCGTATACCCTGTCTTTTCAGTAGAGTCTACAATAAACGGAACTTCATAAGTCAGCGCCCGCTCGCCGACGGAGAGCGTTACCTTTATGGACACTCTGCCGTCCTTGAGACCGGTGATTTTTCCCTTTTCGTCTATGCTGATAACCGAGCTGTCAGACGGCTCATAGGTATATACCACATCGTTCGTAAGCTCTTCACCGTTATTCATCCAGCCTGTCGCAATGACCTCTGCCGTCTCGCCCGGCTTAACCTCTTTCTTTGAGGTGGTCACGGTTGCATACATAACGGCAGACGCGGATGTATCTTTTCCCTCGAGAATAAACTTATGTGGGTATTGACCGTAATAACCGCTATGCGTGCCGGTCGAGCGGAATATAAGATAGTATTCCCCGGCTTCGGGAATCGTCAGAGCCGCTGTATCACTTTCAACATCGTATTTGGATACGGGGTCGGGTTCGGTGTTGAAATAGCTTATGTCACGGAGCAGATTTATCTTTTCTTTATTCCCGTCTACTGCAGCGGTTGTAGATATATCCGCAGATGCGGGAATAAGGAAAACATCACCGACTCCGCCTGTTTTTTTATCCTGATAGTACACGAGTTTCGCATTGTATTTCCCCGCATACGGAACATTGAGCTTAAGCGCAACATAATCCGTAGTATCATACATACTTATGTAAATACCGTAATAATCCACGGTTCTAACGCTTGTTCCGCTTACTTTTACGTATTCCCATGTTCCGTTTGTGTTGTCATATCCTGCGTTTGTGGGATCAAGAACCAAATTGTTTGATGTTTTGCCGTCAATCTGATTGAAGTCGTAGGTGAATGACGGAGCATCAGGGAGTGGTTTGCTCACTTTTACCGAAAGAGTTTTTGATGCCTTAAGCGTGCCGCAGCTTGCCGTTACAACAATTTCGGCTGTACCGTCCGAAACTGCCGTAACGTTTCCGTCGTTATCAACTTCTGCAACACCGGTATTCTTCGACGCAAAGCTATATGTAACCTCACCCGGAAGCTCTCCTCCGTCAACCATGGAGGATAAAGCCGTTATCTTAGTGCTTTCGCCGATTTCAATAGCCTCCGAACCAAGTGATGCAGTGACCTGCAGCTCTCTCGGATCAAACGTTAAGCTTGCAGGAAGAAAATAGTGAAAGGTTTTATTGTTATTCGTTGCATAAGCAGCCGCAGATTCGCTTTCACCATTTGGAACTATGATGAAATAATATCTTCCCGCAGAAAGCGTTCGCGGAGAAAAGTTATCCGTCCCGCTTCCGCTTCCGTAAGCATTAACCGTTCCGATATGGTACTTTTCGTCAAGTGACTTCACATAATCGGAAAGGGTCGTATTCGTCGGAGCCGTATCACCTTTCGGAACAACATAAAGCTCCACAACAGGACCAAGACTGTGTTTTGAATATTTTAAAGAAGGAACAAATTCACCGCCGTTTGCCACATCAATCTCTAAGCAAAGTGCCGATGCAGCATCCTCGCTCTGCGGATTGAAAACTACGGCATTTGCCGCTTTTGAATCCGGTCTGTAGTAAGACAGGCGGGCATTTGCCGCTTCAGTGCCCATTGCTGCCACAGTATGCGGAAAACTCTGTGCCACATATCCCCACGGCGCGGAAACCGAGGCTACGGTGGTATCAATGCTATGCGCAGTTGCTGAAAAACTGACAACCGAGGTAGCAGTCGCAGATCCTGTATGAGCTGCATTTGTAAACACATACGTATACGACTTATTTGCCGTATCGCCTGTTTCTTCACTTGCCAGAACGCCCGCGGGCAGAAGCCCCGAGACAAGCGTCAGCAATAATAAAAACGATATTATTCTTTTCACGTTTTTCTCCTTTTTCTGAGAAAGCGAGACGGAAAGTTGTTTAATTTTAGCCCTCCGTCTCTGTTGCCTTTAATTCTTACTTACTGTAATAAACATTGCCTTCTTTATCGATTACATAACCGACAACGCTTGTTGCTTCTATGTCATTAACCGCTGCAAGGTGGTTTAAATCCTTTTTGGTCATAACAGCGCGGTTAATTGATGCATAGCTTGCATTTCCCTCTGTTGCAAACGCAATACCACGCTCAAGAACATCCGCACCGTCAAAGCCGATGAACTCTGCAACGTATGTGTTTCCTGCATTGCCGAGGATTATTTTTCTTACCGTATCTGCAAGCGGAACATAATCCGAATACACGGCAGTAAGCGTGCAAGCTTCCCATGCGCAGAAGGAATATTCGCGGTCAAAGCTTACTATCTCGTCACCCTTTTTCCAGTAGTTGAAGAGCTTTGTATTGTCCTTGCGTGCCGGTGCGGTAACGGTAACCTTATCTCCGAAGAGCGGCTTTTCCTTTCCGCCCTCTACAGTTATTGTACCATTTGTAGCAGTAATGTCAATGGAAGTATTTAACTCGTCATAGTCTGCTACGAAGAGCGCATCTCCTGTTACCGTAACTTCTTCATTTGCACCGTAGGTCACGCCGTCTGCTGCGTACTTCCAGCCCTTTACCGTGCCGTAACCTGCAAGGGATACGTTTGTAAATGCGGGAGTGGTAACCGTGCCGTCTGCAATTGCAACTGTGGCGAGAATGTCGCCGTTTGCGTTATAGAAGGTTGCGTTTTTAGCAGCTTCTTTGGTATTGCGATATACTGCAAAGAGCCAGAGCTTTTCTGTTTCTTTGGTATAGTTGTATGTTAAGTCAGTGCCTACCTTCTTCTGGTTCATGCCTATGCCCTTTGCCCAGTAGAGGAACTCGTAATCGCCGACAGTCTGCGGAGCGGTGACGGAATTTTCACCTGTTGTTATCTCAGCATCAATTTCAGTCCCGTCAGTATCCTTTGCCAATACGCTTATTTCGTTGCTTATTGTTGCTTCTCCCGCTACTTCTGCATTTTCGGGGTCTACGTTTACAAACTCATCGCCCGGCTCGGCGGCATAAGTCGGTGTAGTCGCTGTAAGATGAATGGATTTGAGGTGGGCACCGCGTACAGTGCCACTGTAACCGCATGTGCCATATCCCGTATACGATACGACGAGATAATATTCCCCGGCAGCGTTTGCCGTAACTTTTCCTATAGTTACCTCTCCATTTACCGTCTGAAGGTCAATCTTATTGCCCACTGTATTTGCGGCAATGTTATCCGAATTTAATTCTTTGTCCGCAGGGAAGAACGAAAACTGAACTTCTGCGTTATAAGACAGGCTTGTTCTCTGGAATGACATATCGTATGTATCAGGATTCTCCACATAAAGCTTAAGGGCAAAGTATCTGTCTGTAATATCAGCGGCAGACATCATAAATCCGTTTTTATTGATATACATTGAGGATCTTCCGTTTTGTCCCCCAAAAGACCATTTTCCACTCTTTGCTGTGTCGATGTATATATAATCGTCCTTAATGAAGCGCTCTATAGCTGTGTTATATAGCATATAATCAGTGCCGTTTTGCCAATATCCTACCGTGCTGTTCCCTTTTTTCTGTTCATCAGCAGACATTTCCGTATCTTGTTTCATACCCGTACCGTCACCAGTGTCTATGTCAATACCGCCATTCATGGTGAACAAGTAATCGTATTTTTCATATTCACCCTCCCTCGGCTTCAGCTCAAGGCTTTTGAGAAGGAAATAATGAAAATTTTTATTGTTTTTTGCTGCATACTCAGCCGCAGCCTTGCTTTCACCGTTCGGAACCATTATAAAATAACAATTCGTATTGCTCTTAAGCTCAACAGAGCGCATTTTAAGTGATGAACCGGAACAAGCATCAACCGTTCCTATACGGTATTTCGAGTCAAGCTTCTTCTTTACAAAATCAGAAAGATTATCATTTGTTATCACATCGGAAACATCGCTTTTCGGAACAAGATACAACTCTACAATCGGTCCCAAGGAATGACTTGCATAATTAAGAGTAGGAACGAATGTTCCGCCATCGGTAACCTCAAGCTCCAAGCAAAGCGCAGAAACAGTTCCTTCCATATCCGGATCAAAGGTTACCGCTTTGTTTATGTCATCATCCGGTCTGTAGTAGGAAAGACGCATTTGACTTGAGTCCGTACATGAACTGTCTGCAACGGGAAAAGCTTCTGCAACATACCCCCAGCGAGCAGAAACTGATGTATCGGTAGTTTCTATGCTCTGCATAGTGGTGGCAAATGAAACTGAGCCAGTATTCCCTGCCGACCCGGTATGTGCGGCGTTTGAAAACACATACGTGTATCCCTCTGCCGGCGGGGCGTCTGATGCAAATGCGGCAGGGATAAGACCGACCACAAGCATCATTGCGAGAATTAATGATAATGCTTTTTTCATGAGATTTTTCCTCCTTAATTTTGAGCAATTTAACGTAATGCCCGGTTGTAAATTTAGAGTAACATTAAAGGGCGTTTGTCGTCAATATAATTTTTTATACTTTCAGGTCAAATTAAGACTTGATTTTTCCTGATTTATAGTGTATTATACTTACAAAAGGACGGTGATTATTTTGAATTATCTTCCCCAAGAACCGCTTTACCCCATGGCGTTTCTTAACCTTGATGAAACATTTCTCAATCACTACGGCATCAGCATCGACACCTTCTGGACAAACACCTGTGACTACTCCCATTATCACGACTATTTTCAGCTTTATTATACGATAAAAGGTGAATATATCCACACGATAAACGGAGAGCAAAAGGTGTGCAGAGCGGGTGATATCTCACTAATTATGCCATATACCGTCCATAAAACGGACACACGCAAATCCGATATTGAAAACACGATTGTTGTTACGATTTCTCTTCTCCCGAGGTTTTTCACCAGAAACCGTACCCCGTTTTATCCTCTTTCATACAAAGAAGCAGTATATAAAGATTCTGTTATTCCAACCTCGCTTTTTCTTCAGGGCAGCGAAAAAACGGAAGCCGACCGCCTTATCGGAGAAATTTATTCAGAGTATGAAAAGCACTCGGATATGCTTCTTACGAAAATATTAAAATTGCTTTGTTGCTTTTTTGATTTATGTGCAAAAGCTTCGGCATGCAAGCCTGATGCATCCGTGCTTTCCGAGGCGCTCACAAAAGCAAAGCTTATTTATGCGGAGACGAACCTGATGAGCGAAAACTGCACAAAAAAGCTCTCAACAGATGATGCCGCGCAGCGTGCGTCAATGTCCCGCAGCACCTTCACCAGGACATTTCGAAAGGTTACCGGAATGTCTTTCCACGATATGCAGAGAGGCATGCGCATCCGGCTTGTCATCGAGCTTATGCGTTATACAAGAAAAAGCATTGCCGAAATCGCAGACGAATGCGGGTTTTCAAGCAATGCCCATTTCACAAAGGAATGCATTAAGAATTTTTCACATCCACCGCACCGTCTGCGCAACATTATGATCGAGCGCACGCGCGAAAACGAGCGTACAATGCCTAAGAGGCGAGACCGAAAAGCCTGGGAGCATTTCCGCTCTTCCGAGCTTGTGCAGGAGCATTTCAATGCGTCAATAGGTAAATTCTGATAAAGGGGATAATTAAAAATGCCGCAAACATCCGGACCAACCTTATCCGATCTGAATATAAACATTCTTTGCGGAAGGCATGTCGTTCTTGACAGTAACTGGTACGCGAATGATATATGCTCTCCGTATTCGCGGATATATATGGTTACCGCCGGCGAAGGTGTGCTCCGCTACGGCGAAGAAACACTTGTTATGACTCCCGGGAATATATACGTCATTCCCTCAGGACTGCGTTTTTCCTTCAGCACCGAAAAAACACTTTCAAAAACCTTTTTCCACATTTCCGTTATCACCCCTGGAGGGTATGATATTTTTGAAAGACTTAACCGTTGTCTTGTGTTTCCCGGTGTGAAAAGCATAAAAGAAATCACGAACGAGCTTAAGATTTGCTCCGCAAAGAGCATTTTCATTATAAAAGCGTTCTTGTATGAGCTTGTTTGCCGTTGTACAGATGAAATGGACGATATACGGATAACAAAAAACTCCGAGCCGGTTATGCAGGCACTTAAATATATAGCCGAAAATCCTGCAGCTTCGCTCACCGCAGAAAACATTGCAGACGTTCTCTTTGTCTCCCCTGCAAAGCTCCGCAAAGCCTTCAGTGCCGAGATTGGCATTCCGTTAGGGCAATATATCACAGACCGTGTTCTCATAAAAGCAGAGGAAAGTCTACGCACCTCAAATCTCACCATAAAAGAAATAAGCGAGGCTCTCGGGTTTTGTGACCGCTATTATTTTTCGCGCTGTTTTGCAAAAAAATTCGGGCTCCCTCCCGCTGAGTACAGAAAAAAGATACGCACATAAGAATCCAAAAAAGCTCGGTACTGCAAACATTTCCCGCCTGCAGTACCGAACTTTTTGTTTTTTATCAAAAAATCCACATTTAATATCAATTCGTACATTTTTTATGTGTTTGCAATATGCTAAAATCAAAGAAAACATTAGTTAAAGGGGGTATAAAAATGAAGCACTTTGTAACTTTTGACAATCAGGAAAACCACTGGGACAACGCTTTGCCTTTAGGTAACGGTGTCTTCGGCTGTATGCTTTTTTACGAAAAACACCGGTTGTATATGCCGATGAACCATTATGAAATTTATTACAATATTTCGGACTCAGTTCTTCCTGATGATATTCTTGCCGCTCTTCCCGAATGTGAAGCCCCGGGTGCGCTTCACAAAAAATATCACAGCCGTGCTGTTGCTAACACCCCACCCGATGGTGAACCTCATTGCCTTTACAGAACAGACCGTGAGCTTGCCTTCCGCGAAAAAGAATTCGGCATTGCCGAGCTTTCGAACACATATCCGCAAACCGGTGAGCTTATTTTTTCTTTTTCAGAAAAACTGAAAGCTTCAGCACACAAGCTTTCCCTCTGCGTTGAAGACGCCGCGACAAAGCTTGATATTACGAGCAATGAAGATTCGGTTAAAATTAAAACAATCGTTTCGCGCGAGGATTGCATAATAAATGAAGTTTCACAAAGTGAATCCGGTTTGCTGGATGAAATCACAGTTTCCTTTCCCACGTACAGAGAAACAAAAAGCAACGGAAGCACATTCGGTGCAAACAGCGTGACATATGAGCAACAGGATGAGCATACAGTTGTTTACACCGTAACATATGCGCTATCCGACAAGCGCAGCTTTACTTTCTCGGGAGGTTTAAAGCTTTCCGGTGCAACGTTTGAAATCTCCGAAATTTCCGGAAACAGTGCCGTTCTCAAAATCAAAGAGGCACAAACTGATTTTTCTGTCCTGACCGGAATTTGCACGGAATGGAAGTATGAAAACACGAAAGCCTCTGCTCTTTTGAAAATAAACGAGTTTACCAACCATAAGAAAACTCTTATGACCGAGCACGAAAAGTATTGGAAAGAATTTTTCGCACGTTCGTCTATATCGATACCGGACAAGTTTCTTGAAAAAGTATATATTATAAATCAATACGCGCTTGACTGCTGCAGCGGACGCGACGGTATTATGAAGCATCATGCCTGCGGTCTTAACGGTCTGTGGGCAATAAGACATCCTAATATCTGGGGCAGTATGTGGTATTGGGACGTAAACATCCAGGCGGCATTTGCAGGTGTGTTTTCAAGCAACCGATTAGAGCTTGCAAAGGTTTTCTCAGACGGACTTCTCTCGTATCAGAAGCTTGCAGAATATTCCGCAAATGCAGTACACGGACTTCCGGGAGTTGCATCTGACTATCCTTATGATTTCTACTACAGTTGCTGGATGTGGTGTGCGCAGTATCTCTGGTTTCTGTACGAGTACAGCCTTGACAAAGAATATCTGAAAAGCGATGCATATCCCCTGTTTTTAAAGCTTTGCGAATTCGCGCTCGGTATTTTTGAATACGATGAATCCACCGACACATACAACGTATATCCCGATATTTCTCCCGAGCAAGGACCGCTTGCACACAATACGGTGATAACCGTTGCCTGCACAAAGTATCTCTTTAAATTTACACTGGAAGCCGCAAAAGTTCTCGGGGATACAACAGCTATTCTTGAAAAAATAAAAAAAGTTCTCCCAAAGTTTCCGGAATATCCGATAACTTCTTCGGGAAAATACGGTATGCGTTTTAAGGATTCTTTTGATGCCCCTGACAATCTGTGGTTGCGTCATCCTAGCCTTCTAATGCCGGTTTTCCCCGTTGGAGAATTTGATATGTCAAGCGACGACAATACACAAGAGTTGATTCTCAATACGCTTGATTATCTTGAGGAGAACTGTGAAATAGGCATTTTCGGCGGAAGCTGGATTGCCGCCGCTGCCGCCAGAATGGGAAAAGGACAAATGGCGCTCCGTATACTTTACGAGCGCGGAATTGACCATATGCTTCGCACAAACGGACTCAGCGCAGAAGATACTGAACGATTCACGAACTTCTGCCTCATCGGACGCCAACCGCTATACTACCCCTGCATGATGGAATTTACCGGAGAGATGCTTGCGGCAGTAAACGAAATGCTTTTACAATCGCACAACGGCATAGTTCGTGTTTTCCCCGCTCTTCCGGACGGAAAACGTGACTTCGGAAGAGCCATCAGAAACGGTGATTCTGTTTCTGAATACACAGAGCGCTTTACGGATTATGATGCATGGCGCGATGTCCGCTTTGATAAGCTTCTCGCCAAAGGTGCGTTTGAGATAAGCGCAGCGCTCACCAACGGAAATCTCGAATTTATTTTAGTTCACAGTAAAAAAGGTGGAAAAATCAAGGTTGCCTGTCCGTATCTCACAAATGAGATTTATATTTTCTCAGGATACGAAAACATCTCTTTCGTCGAAAGAGACAACATCGTAAGTTTTGAAACGGAAGCCGGCAAAAGCTATATGATATCAAAACAACCGGACACCAACGCGAGCCTTTTTGACAATTTCCAGGACAACGGAATCACAACTCACAATACACACACACGAAGAACAATCTCAATCGGAGAAAACGCCGAAACGACTTATCAAAGAAAGCTTGATAAATTCACACGTGACTTCTGTCTCGGCAACGTCAGAATGTCAAACCGCACGGTTTATAAATTTGACTTCACAAATGAATCCGAAAAGAAATATTCTGATTTCTTTCCCATACAGTGCTATGTTAATCAGGGACATCATATGAACACGCTTGACTTTTTCCGCATCGGTGCCGAAGAATTTACAAGTGCGCGCGGTTTCGGTTTTTCTTCAGCCGACGGCGTAAGGATTTCATCCTCTTCCGCTCCGGATGCACTAAGAACAGACTTTGCCGAAGGTGAACTTGACACTGATTTTATAATAGATGCACCTCGCGGTCAGTATGAGCTTCTTATTATCTCCGGAGACAGCAACGAGGACAGTGTGACGATTGCCACCTGTGAAAACAGCCGTAAAATCGGAGGGGACGTTGTCCCCAAGGGTATATATCAATGTGAAATTATCCCCATTATACAGGAATACGACGAACCTATACGGATAAAAATTTCAACGCGGCAGGGTTTTCGTTGGAAGCTCAACAGCATTATGCTGAATATTGTAAGAGCTTACTAAACCACCGCACAAAAAATAAACACAAAAATTTAGCACAAGGAGATTTTACGCTATGAACAAAAAAGCATACTTCTATATTGACGACGTAATCTGGGTTTTCCGTGACTTGACGCGCAAACGGCCGACATCTCTTTTTGACAATCCGTTTATAAAAGCGTTGAAGGATTCACACGACAAATACGGAGTAAAAACTCAGCTCAACGTTTTTTGCCGCACAGACTATTTCTACGGAAACGATGAATTTTCGCTTGACGGGATGACAGATGCGTATAAAAGCGAATGGGAAGATGCCTCCGACTGGTTAAAGCTTGCCTTTCATGCAAAACAAGAGTTTCCGGATTATCCTCACGTCAATGCGAAATACGAAGATGTAAAGGCAATTTACGAATATACAAAGAATGAAATTCTTCGCTTTGCCGGTGAAAAATCCTTCACCACGGCAATAACTCCCCACTGGCTTCCTATGAGCTATGATGCCGTACGCGCGCTTTACGACTGTGGGGTAAGGCTTTGCAACTGTTCCTTCGGTAACCGCGAGGAATATAATGGGGATCCCGACTCACTTCCTTATGGACACGCACTCCGCCTTCTTAACAACCGTCAGCCGGAAACCCAAACTTTCACACGCAAAACGCGAGATACTGCAATTTCACGTTCTATATGCGCATACAACCATATTACAGAAGAGCAGAATGAAAGAATATCACACACACTCGACACTGTAAAGGATGATAAAATCGGGATGCATTTCAAAAGGCTTTGTAATTCCGTCATCTTAAACCTTACTCCGTACGATGAGCTTGAAAGTGATTTTGCACCATATCTTGAAAATGAATTTGTCGGAACCGGAACCCATGAGCAGTATTTTTATGAAGATTATCTCGCCTACCAACCGGATTACAGTGCAAAAATCATGAAAATGGGCGAAATTCTCACAAACAACGGTTTTGAGTTTATCTTCGCAGATGAGCTTGTAAAATAAAACAAATAATGCATATCCAAAACTCACCTCAGAATTGGATATGCATTTGCTTTTTTGTCTTTTTTGATGTACAATAATATTAAATCACACGAGAGGTGAATATATCTATGGAATATACAAGAGAGAGGTATATAAACGACCCAAACTTCACGCTCCTTCACATAAAAGGTCTTCATGCCTCCGATTCTGTTTCCTCGTATTTACATTACACCCGCAGATATCTGCTTATCTATTTCAAGCGAGGCAGCGGAACCATTAAAATTGAAGGACGGAATTACGTTGTCCGCGAGGGGGATATTATTCTGCTCAATAATACGGAGCTGTTCAGGCTCTATGTTGATGATCAAACCTTTCATGAACGCCTCTCCATCTCTCTCGGCGATGCTCTTTTCTCTAAATATCCCGATTCCGCGGCGACTCTGCTCGCACCTTTCTTAAACCGTCCAAAAGGCTTTAAAAACAAAATCAGCACAGAAACCGCGAATGAATACGGTCTCGATAAAAATTTATTGGACATTCTCGGCTTTCTTCAAAGCAATGAGCCCGAAGCACCGCTTCTTGCCTTTTGTGAGCTTTGCCGATTTCTTGTTTCTCTGAACAAAGCCGTAAAAACTTCCCCCGCGCTTCCCCAGACAGTTTCTAATCCCCTCATTATAGATGTTCTTGATTATCTGAATCTGCACTATACGGAAGATATAACAATAACCGACCTTTCCACACACTTTTCTATAGATAAATCTCATCTCTCCCATCTGTTTAAGGAGTATGTGGGGATGTCTGTCCTTACATATGTTATTACGCGAAGAATTCAGCATTTCAATCAGATAATATCCACCGGTCTTTCTATCGAAGAGGCTGCATTCAAATCCGGTTTCCGAAACTATTCAAACTTTTTCAGACTATATAAAAAATATATGAAAACAACACCCACCGAATTTAAAAAGCAGCTTTTCTCAAAAGAAAAATCCACGAACAATGAAGCTTTTGATTATCTGTTATAAAATTACATAATTGTACATACTTTCCGCAGAAAAAGCAATTGAATATCCTTTTATGAGACTGTATAATATTTTTTGATATTATACAAAGTGAGGTTTTTCCAATGCTTTCTCTGCGGCTTGACAACAACGCACGTTTTTCCAACAAACAGATTCTTGCCTTTTTAATTCCGATATTTTTTGAACAGCTGATGCTTGCAGGTCTCGGCATTGCAGATACGTTTATGGTCTCTTTTCTCGGAGAGAGCTCTGTCGCAGGCGTTGCGCTCGTCAACCGCATAGACAACTTTGTAAAGCAATTTCTTCTCGCCCTTGCACAAGGCGGAAGTGTTATCATGTCACAGTACATAGGAGCGCGTGACGATGAAAAAGCATCTCTGTCCCTGAAAAATAATATCAGAATAGTAATCCTTGTTGCTCTTGCAATAATGTCTTTAATGGTTATCTTCCGTCCGTTGGTACTGAAATTTCTCTTTGGCGGAGCAGAAGCGGATGTTTTAGAGATAAGTAACCAATGCTTTTCCATAACTGCATTTTCGTATCCTTTTGTTGCGCTTTACTATGCATGCAGCGCATCCTTCCGCGCGATGGGAGAAAGCAAAATCCCGTCTGTCGCCTCTATCGTTATGATGATAGTCAGCCTTATTCTTAAATACCTGTTTATCTTAAAGCTTGACCTCGGCGTGCGCGGCACTGCGCTTTCAACACTTATCGCAATGGCACTTGTGGGCGGAATACTTCTCGTTATGCTCCACAGCCCGCACAACAAAATTCCGCTGGGTGGACTTTTAAAGCCCGATTTTAAGCGCGAGAATGTTTTCCGCATACTCAAGGTATCCTTCCCCAACGGAATTGAGCAGGCAATGTTTCAGCTCGGCGCACTTGCCATCGCAGGGCTCATCTCCGGTCTCGGCACTGCCGCCATCGCCGCTGACCAGATTGCCCGCTCGCTCACCCCGCTTGTTCATGCAATCGGATCTGCCTTCGTTGCGGTTATGATGATGCTCATAGGTCAGTGCATGGGTGCGAACAGCCCGGATGAAGCAAAAAAATACACAAAGCACATTCTTAAGATAGACTACATATTCACCTTCATCTGTGCAGTCCTTTTCATCGCCTTTATGAAACCCCTCATTTCGCTTTTCGACGTTTCTGCCGAAGCGCAAACCTTCACCTACGCTATCCTTATGATATACACCATCGGCTCTGTCCTATTCTATCCGACAAGCTTTGCCGTTGCCGGCGCGCTTCGCGGTACGGGAGATACAAAGTTTGTTATGATGGTTGCCTCGGCGTCAATGTTCATTTTCAGAATCGGCGCAGCTTACATTTTCACATATGCCTTTGACCTCGGTGTTATCGGCGCATGGGTCGCCATGGTTTCCGACTGGGTCATAAGAACAACAATCTTCGCAATAAGATTTAAGAAAGGTAAATGGCAAAACAACAAAGTAATATAAAATGACGGGGTGCTGCGGCACCCCGTTGTTTTATTATTCAAAAGGAAAATCCTTGCACAAACTCTTTGATTTTTTCTTCGCTACCCGTAATTTTGCCCTGCGCGTAATTAGGCTTGCCTCCGCCCTTTCCGTCAAATGCATCGTTCAGCGCTTTTACAGCCGGACGTATATCGGCATCCTTACTGCTTATGATATATATATAATTTTCACCGTCGTCCGTCGAAAATAATAAGCATACGCGCACCGCTCCCTCAAAAAGCTTGTTTGCACAGTAACGAAGCTCATCATATGTAAGATTTTTTGCAAATGCCGTGGTACAAGCATCATACCGTATCGGAGAAAGCTCGCTCCACGCAAGACGCTTTCTAAGCTCTCCGTTTTCATACCGCAGTGAATTTATAAGCTCAAGCTGTTTTTCTGCCGCATCGGAAACAAGCTCCCGTGAAACAGAAAGAGTTTTCATAAGGCTTTTGGTCTGCCTGTTGAGCATAGAATAATCAGAAAATGCGTCAGCGCCCGCCTTCACCGTCAGGCGCGTTCCGCCTTTGTTTGGCGTAAAGTCAATAATCTTAACAGCCCCAACCTCGCCCGTTCTTGCGACGTGCGGTGCACAGCAGGCACAGCAGTCCACATCGCCAATTGTCACAAGCCTTAAATTCTCGGTAATATCAAGCTTACTTCGGTATTGAAGAGGCGCGGCTTCTTCGCGCGCGGGATACGATATATCAATGGGTAAGTTGAAGTATATTACCGAATTTGTTATTTCTTCAACCCTTGCGATATCCTCGGCTTTAAGTACGCCGTCAAAATCGACCGTCATTCCGTTTTTGCTCATATGAAAGCCGACGTTGTTGTAGCCAAACAGAGAATGAACGCTTCCGGAAAGGATATGCTCGCCGGAGTGGTTCTGCATACGGCGAAATCTCGTTTCCCAATCAAGCTTTCCGCAAACTTTATCTCCGGCATTTATTTTTTCGTTCGTTTTGTGAATAATAACTCCGTCATAAATTTGGACATCCAAAACCTCAATACCGTTTAAGATTCCTTTATCCGGTGCTTGCCCGCCGCCCTCGGGGAAAAATGCGGTTTTGTCAAGCACAATATTATAAAATCCGTTTTCAAAATCACAGGATAGAACATTTGCCGTAAACTCACGGCAATATGCATCTTTTTCATATAAACGTTCTGTCATAATAGCTCTCACTTCCGATAAAATTTATCTTTACTAATTTTATCACAAAACATATTGTATGTAAATATTGATGTAAAAATCATTGCCACTATTTACACTTACAACTTGCGAGTAGATTTTGAATTTAACGGAATACTTTTATTGTACGTTAAATTATAAAAAGCAAGGAGTTGATAGAATGCTTGACAAAATCGCACTCGCCCTCGTTATTATCGGAGCTGCCAACTGGGGTTCCATCGGTCTTTTCCAATTTGACCTTGTCGCAACGCTTTTCGGCGGTCAGGGCGCACTTTTAAGCAGAATAATATACACGCTCGTTGCTCTTGCGGGAATCTGGTGTATATCTCTTTTCTTCCGCGATACAGCCGTATCTACAACCTAAATTAAGTAACGTACAATCATGACTACCGGCCGTGCCGGTAGTTTGCACTGCCCCCTTAGGGCATAATGCCGGCTGAGCCTATAGGCTCACCGAAAGGTCTGCCAACCGCAA